>NZ_JAFRFW010000659.1:0-9963 GCF_017434145.1 Saccharopolyspora sp.
AGACGTCTCCAGCATCCTCGACGCGCTCGACGCCGCGAAGGGCAAACCGGACCAGCCGACGCTGATCGTGCTGCGCACCGTCATCGGCTACCCCGCCCCGAACAAGATGAACTCCGGCAAGGCGCACGGCGCCGCGCTGGGAACCGAGGAGCTGGCCGAGGTCAAGAAGCTGCTGGGCTTCGAACCCGAGCGGTCTTTCCAGGTCGACGACGGGGTCCTGGACCACACCCGAGCCGTCGGCGAGCGCGGCCGTGCCGCCCGCGCGAAGTGGCAGGTCGCCTTCGACGCGTGGGCCGAGGCCAATCCGCGGCGCAAGGCGCTGCTGGACCGGATGCAGGCGCGCGAGCTGCCGCCCGGATGGGCCGAGGAGCTGCCGAGCTGGGAGCCCGCCGAGAAGGGCGTCGCGACCCGCAAAGCATCGGCCGAGGTCCTGGCGCACCTCGCCGACGTGCTGCCGGAGTTGTGGGGCGGCTCCGCCGACCTCGCGGAGAGCAACAACACCACGATGAAAGGCGCGGAATCGTTCGGCCCGGAGAGCATCTCCACCGGCACCTGGAGCGCCAACCCCTACGGCCGGACGCTGCACTTCGGCATCCGCGAGCACGCGATGGGCTCGATCCTCAACGGCATCGCGCTGCACGGCGGCACCCGCCCGTACGGCGGCACGTTCCTGGTCTTCAGCGACTACATGCGGCCCGCGGTGCGGCTGGCGGCGCTGATGCACCAGCCGGTGATCTACGTCTGGACGCACGACTCGATCGGCCTGGGCGAGGACGGCCCGACGCACCAGCCGGTCGAGCACCTGTCCAGCCTGCGTGCGATCCCGGGCCTGGCGATCGCGCGGCCTGCCGACGCCAACGAGACCGCCGCGGCGTGGAAGGCCGCGCTGGAGCGTTCCGACGGCCCGACCGGGCTGGCGCTGACCCGCCAGGGAGTGCCGACCCTCGAGGGCACGGACCCGGAAGGGGTGTCCCGCGGCGGCTACGTGCTCGCCGAAGCTTCGTCCGGCGAGCCCGCGGTGGTGCTGATCGCGACCGGGTCGGAGGTGCAGCTGGCCGTGGCTGCCAAGAAAGTCCTCGAATCCGAGGGCGAGGCGACCCGCGTGGTGTCCATGCCGTGCGTGGAGTGGTTCGACGCGCAGGACGAGTCCTACCGCCGCGCGGTGCTGCCCCCGGCGGTGCGCGCGCGGGTCGTCGTCGAGGCCGGGATCGCGCAGTGCTGGCACCGCTTCGCCGGTGCGGCGGGAGAGATCGTCTCGCTGGAGCGCTTCGGCGCCTCGGCCGATCACCAGACGCTGTTCACCGAGTTCGGCTTCACCGCCGAGGCGGTCGCCGAGGCCGCTCGGCGCGCGCTGCGCACCACTCGGTCGAGCTGACGCCCGGGCCCCGCACGAGCGGGGCCACCACAGTCGTCCAACACAGCGGAGGATCGATTCCGTGCACGTCTACCTAGGCTCCGATCACGCCGGGTTCGAGCTCAAGAACCACATCGCCGAGCGATTGGCCGCACTCGGCCACGAGGTCACCGACGTCGGACCGACCGCCTTCGACGCCGAGGACGACTACCCGCCGTTCTGCGTCGAGGCGGCGCGGCGGGTGGTCGCCCACCAGGGCAGCCTCGGCATCGTCATCGGCGGTTCCGGCAACGGCGAGCAGCTCGCCGCGAACAAGGTTCCCGGGGCCCGGGCCGCGCTGACCTGGAGCGTGCAGATCGCCGAGTTGTCCCGCAAGCACAACGACGCGCTGCTGGCGGGCATCGGTGCCCGGATGCACACGGTCGAGGAGGCCGAGCGCATCGTGGACGCGTTCTTGGGCACCGCGTTCGAGGGCGGCCGCCACCGGCGCAGGATCGACCAGCTGGCGGACTACGAGCGTTCCGGCGAGCCACCTGCGCTGCCGGGCGGCCGACCGGCCCGCGACCACTGAGGAATCCGCGGCGGAAGTTCGACCGACGCGCAGGAGCGCGGAGGCGGTGCGAGACCGCCTCCGCGCTTCTCGGGTTTCTCGCGCTTCCCTGGCTCAGCCGTTCAGGACCGGACCGCCCAGCGGCAGCCCGCGCCCGCCGGTCGCCACCGACATCCCGTGGAGGAACAGGTAGCAGCCCAGCGCGGCGAAGGTGAAGACCACGTACCCGCCGACGGCCTGCAATCCCGCGGACCCCTGCACCGTCGCGATCAGCACGACGACGAGCGCCGTGGTGATCAGCCCGAACAGCAAGGGATACGCGGCCGGCAGGCGCAGCGACGCCAGCGCCAGGAGCCCCACCGTGATCGCCCACGAGGTCAAGAACAGCGCCTGGGTGGCGGTCGCGGCTCCAGCTGGGACTCCGAACCATTCGTGGGTCGAGCCGAGCACGAGAAGGCCGTAGCTCGACCAGAACCCGCTGAAGATGCCGAAAATGGACGCGACCGCGCTCTGGCCGAGCGCGGCCGCCCAAATCGCGGCCACGGTCTGGCCGATTCCGGTGGCGGCCAGGATGATCGCCACCGGGGCGCCGACCGCCTCGGCGGGCACGAATCCGACGAGGGTCATGCCGAGGGCGATCGAACCGACGATGAACGTGGGAACGCCGATGAGCGCGGGGTCACCGGACAACGGCCCGGAAACCGGCTCGGATTCCTCGTTCGAGTGGCTGGCTTGCGCTGCCGTGGCAGCTTCCGATGTGGTCACAATCCGCTCCTTCGCGGTGTTCGGCGCATGCTTCGCGCCGTCCGGATCGAATCCGGCGCCATGCCGGATTTTCGAGTGGACGACGGTTTTCCGGGCGGAGTCGCCGGTGCGGATTCCGAAGAGTTCCGAGCGGGCGCGGCACATCGAGAATGCCACTGGCTCGTGCCGAGGACAACGAGTTGCGAACGAGTGGAAGCCGATTCCCCACGAAGGGCCGGACCCAGCTGCCGAACGGCTGCACCGGGCACCTTCCCGGTTCTAGCCGCGGTCCGCGACGAAGTCCGGCCTTTCCAACGAGATGTCCGCGTGTTTCGACGAGACGTCCTCGCGCGCGCCGTGCAGAACCACTTCCGGGAGCTGAAGAATTCGGCCCGGCTTCCGGGGCAGCGGTTGCACGCCTGAACGCTGCCGGGAAGCGCAGTTCACGCGAACACGCACTACCTCCGGAAAACCGGTTCCGATGCCGGAGCGTTGCCGTTGGCGCGCTCCACGGCCTCGGAGATCAGGTGGTGGTCCGGCAAGTGCACGCACACCGGATCGGTGCGCGCGGCGTCCCCGGTGAGCGCGAACGCCTGGCAGCGGCAGCCCCCGAAGTCGATTTCCTTGCGCGCGCAGCTGCGGCACGGATCGGGCATCCAGTCGGTGCCCCGGAACGCTTGGAACGCGGCCGATTCCGTCCAGATCCATTCCAGCGCGGCGGCTCGCACCGAGGGGAATTCGAGGCTGTCGATGTCGGCGGCCACCGGGCACGGATACGCCATCCCGTCCGGGGCGACGGTGAAGCTGGAATGCGCCCACCCGCCCATGCACGGCTTCGGGTACCGCTCGTAGTAGTCCGGCAGGATCCACAGCAGCTCCATGCGGTCGGCCAGCTCCTCCTTGCGGCGCCGGTAGACCTGCTCGCCGTTGGTCAGCTGCTCCCGGCTGGGCATCAGCACCTCGCGGTTGCGCAGCCCCCAGCCGTAGTACTGGGTGTTGGCCAGTTCGAGGCGCTCGGCACCCCATGAGTCGCAGACGTCGATGATCGCATCCAGGCGGTCGAGGTTGAGCCGGTGCAGCACGACGTTCATGTTCAGCGGCAGCCCGCTGTCGCGGATGATGCCCGCCGCCTCCGCCTTCTTGTCGAACCGCTTGCTGTCCGCGATCAGCGCGGTGGACTCCGGGTTGTCGCCCTGGATGCTCAGTTGCGCGCTGTCGAGGCCGGCGGCGACCAGGCTCTTCGCCCGGCGCTCGGTGAGCCCGAGTCCGCTGGTGATCAGGTTGGTGTAGAGCTCGCAGCGGTCCGCCTCGGCGATCAGCTCCTCCAGGTCGTTGCGCAGCAGCGGCTCGCCGCCGGAGAAGTGCACCTGCAGCACGCCGAGCTCGGCGGCTTCCCGGAGCACCCGCAGCCAGTCCTCGGTGCCCAGTTCTTCATCGCGCGGCCGCAGCGCCACCGGGTTCGAGCAGTACAGGCAGTGCAGCGGGCACTTGTGGGTAAGCTCGGCCAGCAAGCCGTAGGGCGCGTCGATCATGTCCTCACCCAGCCCTTTTCGCGCGCTTCGCGCAGGAAGCCCAGCACGTCGTCGGATAGCCCGTCGGTCTCGAAGTCGGCTTCCAGCTTCGCGGTGATCTCGGCGGCGGTGCGGGTGCCGTCGCACAGCCGCAGGATCGCGGCGCTGGAGGTGTTGAGCTGCACCACCCGCTCGGGCAGCAGCAGCATGTCCCCGCCGCGGACCTTGTCGAAGCGCAGCCTGGCCTTCGGCACCAGGTGCGGCTTGCCGCCGGGGTCCATCACGAGTCCTTGCCGAACGTCAGCTGCACCGTGTCCAGCAGTGTCCACAGCACGTCGCACTTGAACTCCAGCGCCTGCACGCACGCCTCCTGCTGCGCGCGCGTGGTCGCGTTGTCGCGCACCAGTTCCAGCAGGTGCGCGATGTCGGCGGGCTGCTGGGTCAACCGGGTGCGGAAGTACTCCAGGCCCGCGGGGGCGATCCACGGGTAGTGCTCGCGCACGTCGGTGATGCGGCGGCTGAGCAGGTCCGGGGCGAACAGCTCGGTCAGCGCCGAGGCGACCGCCTCCAGCCACGGCCGGTCGCGGCAGAACTCCACGTAGGCGTCCACCGCGAAGCGCACCCCGGGCAGCACCGTGCGGGTGTCGTGCAGCTCCTCGCGGGTGAGCCCGACCGCCTCGCCGAGCCGCACCCAGCGCTCGATGCCGCCCTCGTTGCCCGATGTGCCGTCGTGGTCGGTGATCCGCTTGATCCACCGCCTGCGGTGCTGCGAGCCCGGCAGCTTGGTGAGGACGTAGGCATCCTTGATCGGCAGGTTGAGCTGGTAGTAGAAGCGGTTGCGCACCCAGCCGCGGAACTCCTGCTCGGTCAGGTCGCCGGCGTGCATCCGCTCGTTGAACGGGTGCAGGTGGTGGTAGCGCCGCTCGCCGACCTCCCGCAGCTCGTCCTCGAAGTCCGCAGCGGACAACGGCGTCATAGCTCGACCTCCAAACCGGCGTGCCCGACCTCGATGCCCTGCCGCTGCAACCTGCGGCGTTGCGCGGATGCCTCGTCGAGGATCGGGTTGGTGTTGTTGACGTGGACGTAGATCTTGCGGCCGGGCAGCTCGGCGAGCTTCCGCGCGGACCCGTCGGGACCGTCCACCGGCATGTGCCCCATGGACGATCCCGGCTGCCGACCGGTGCCCTGGCGCGACATCTCGTCGTCGGTGTGGAAGGTGCCGTCGCAGAACACGCAGTCGGCGTCGGCGACCTGCGCGGCGAACGCGTCGTCCCAGCGGGGCACCGTCGGGGCGTACACCGCCGTGCCGCCGGTCGCGGTGTCCTCCAGCCGGTAGCCCACCTCCCAGTTCGGGCGGTCCGAGGCGCCCACGTAGCGCGGCGGTTTGCCACCGGTGCGGAACGCGGTGGCGCGCAGGCGCTCGTCCAGCTCGATCGGCTCGCCCGGCTCCACCGGCCGCCAGTCGATCTCGGCGTAATCGCTGAGCAGGTCCCGCACCGGGAACCGCGTTTCGAGCGCTCCGAGCACCTCGGGCGTGCCGTGCACGACGAGGTCCGCGCCCTCGCGCAGCACGAGCAGGCCGATGGTGTGGTCGAACTCGGCGTCGGTGAGCAGCACCCCGGACACCGGGGTGTCCCGCGGCCCGGGTCCGGGATGCAGGTTGGGGTCGGCGGCGATCTGGTGGTGCACGTCGGGGGTGGCGTTGAGCAGGAACCATCGCCGCCCCGTGGCGGAGACCGCGAGACCTGCGTGCGTCGTGGCCCGTTCGGGCCGTTCGCGGGCCGCGCGGCAGCCGCCGCAGGCGCAGTTCCACTGGGGGTAACCGCCGCCTGCGGCGACTCCTAGACAACGCAGCAGCACGGCTCAGCGCCGGTGGAAGTAGCCGGTCGCCTCGGCGCAGACATCGATCACGGTGTATTCGGGCTTTTCCCAGGTCATGCCATCCTCCTAGAACAACGGGACGGCTTCGAGCCTCCGCGATCGGTGGTTGCGGTGACAACACATCGGCAACCAGCGGAACCCGATCCCCGATCAGAGGTGCATTTGCGGGGACGAGCGGCTGGGCGTGCAGGCGCCACACTTCTCGACGGCCCCGAACGCCCCACCGCGATCTCCGCTGTCAACGACAACACCGCCATCGGCGCCCTCGCCGCCGCGCACCGCCGGGGACTTCGCGTGCCATTCGACCAGATCGCTCGCGGCGCGCTGGACCTGCTGCCGAGCTCGGACGTCGCCGAACCCCGCACCATCACCACCACACCGGCGCTGATCCCGCGCGCTTCGACCACCGCACCCGCGACCTGACTCGCGGTCACGTGCAATGGCTGGATGCTCGCGCTGCCGAACATGCAGACGAACCATTGCCCAGGCTTTCCCTTCGGTCGCGCCCGGCCCTACGACTTCCGCACGCTGGCCGCCAGCCTCATCTGCTGGCGCCGACTTCCCGACCAAATACGTTAGGAGCTCTTGGCCGTCACCGTTCGAGAAGAATGGGAGGGCGCGCTTAGCTCCGGGGATTCGCGGGTACTGCCAGGCAGCGGGCAGGACGACGACGGTGCCGGCAGGACGCCTGCTCGGCGTTGATGGGGGTTGGGATGAGCAGTCCACAGCAGCGGACCGGACAGGCAGCGAACACGCGCCGATCCGACCGGTCCGCGGAGCAGCAGGGACATGCTTCCGCGGCGGCCACGACAGCGGCCGGGAAGAATTCACTCAATGTGGATCTGCCGTGCGTCGGTGCGGTCGAATTGCCGCCACCGAACCAATTGGCGTTCATCGGCGGCTTAGCCGTTCTGATCGGAGTCGGACTGATGGAGTGGCCGGTGGGACTCGCGCTGGGTGTGGGCCACGTGCTTGCGACCAGCCACCACAACAAGCTTCTGCAAGACTTCGGCGATGCGCTCGAAGAAGCCTAACCCGTGATCCGCACGGGCACGTCGCCCCGTTGTGCACCGCGGTGGATGTTTTTCGACGTATGCCGGCATTTCATTCCGGCCGGCCGAAGGAGCAACGGTGGACACGTCCGGAACCACGATCAGCGCCGCCGCGGCACTGCGAACGGTGGCAAACGAAGCCAGCGAACGCCATGCAGCCGACCTGGGTTGGTGAGTGAGTCTCGTGCTCGGTCTTGTGCAGGGGTGGTTCGAGCAGGCGACGGCAACGCTGCGCACCGCGGCGGAGGCTAGCCCCACCCGGACGAGTTGGTCGCAGGACGGGAGCACCTGCGTCGCATTGCAGGGCATCGCAGATCCGGACAAGGCGGAGCTGGTCGAGCAGGTGGCCGACCGCCTGCGAGCGTTGGCCGGGGTCCGCTGGGTGGAGGTCAACGCCGCTTTGGGCTGCCTGGTGGTCGGCCACGACGAGGCCGTGATCGAAGCCGCCGAGCTGGTGTCCGAAGTGGACGACTCGGTGGAACTGGTCGGGTTGACCGGGTATTTCGCCGAAACCAGCGTTGCGCATCCGGACAGTCCCGGGCGAACCTTGGGACACGTGGCAGTGATCGGCGCAAACCTGACGGGTCTGGGCTACGCCGCGGTAGCCCGAGCATTGCCGGTGCCGTCATTGCCCAAGTCCGTGCCCGCACTGCTGAGCACCGCGGGCGCGACACCGAAGATCTGGGACGTGGTGCAGTCACGGTTGGGTTCGGCGGCCACGGATCTCCTGTTCGGGGTTGGTAGCGCCGTCGCTCACACATTCGCGCAGGAACCGACGAGTTTGCTCATGGAAGCGGGCCTGCGGCTGTCCGCGCTGCGCGAAACGCAGTCGTCGCAACGGAGTTGGGAACGCTGGCAGGAGGAGTTCGCTCAGGATCCGCAGCGCTACCGGTGCGCTGCCGAACCGCTGCCACCTCGGCCGGTGGCGCTGCCCGCGGGCCCTGTCGAACGAACCGGCGACGTGTCGGCCGCGGCCGCACCTGCCGGTTTCGCGAGCGCGTTGGGGTTGAGCGGAAATCTGGCACGGGCAGAAGGCTTCCTGGTGGCCGCGACACCCCGCGCGGCGGGGATGGGCAGAGAAGCGTTCGCCACCCAGCTCGGCCACGCACTGGCTGAGCGCGACATCTTCGCCCTCGACCCGGGCGCGCTGCGCAGACTCGACCGGATCGACACCGTGGTGGTCGACGCCGACGCACTGCTGACCGGTAATCGAATAGTGCACGACGTGATTGCGCTGGACGAGGACTCGGACGCGGTTGAGCTGTGGCAGCAAGCGAACGAGCTCGTCGTCCGCGGTCGGCGAGAGCTCGCCGAAAACGACGATCAGCGACGGGACTGGACGATCGAAGCGTGGGGCACGCGGTCCAGGTGGCCGGCCGGTCTGCGTGATCGCTTGAGCGAAGCGGCCGATACCGGCGCGCGGATTTGCATGCTCCGGCGCGGTGCGACGCAGGCCGCGGTGGTCGTGATCGTTGATGAGCTGGAGCCGCTGGTCGATCAGCTGCTCGCTGCCGCCCGAGCGGCCGGTTCGCTCGTGCTCGCCGGTGGCGGGCGCCGGTTGGGGGCACGGCTCGGCGTCGAGCAGGTTGTCGCCGGCGGATCGCGGCTGGCGGGGTCGGTGCGCGCGTTGCAGGCCCAAGGCGCCGGCGTGGCCCTCGTTTCGGCGCGCGGGTACGCGGGCCTGACCGCCGCCGACATCGGGCTCGGGGCAGTCACCCGCGACAAACCGGCGCCATGGGGCGCGCACATCTTCTGCCGCCCCGGCCTGGGCGGTTGCTGCGTGGTGCTTCGGCTGTTGCACGAGGCGCACCAGGCCAGTCTTCGTTGTTCCAGGATCTCCGCAGGCGCCTCGCTCGCGGGCGGCGTGCTGGTGATGCTCGGACCGGCCGGAACCAGCCAGCAGCGCGCAGGCATTCCGGTCACGGTTGCTGCTGCCATGGCATTGGGCATGGGCACGCTGTGGGGTTTTCAGGCCGGGCAGCGCCCGGTTCCACGTGCCGCTTCGCGCACCGCTTGGCACAGCATGTCGCCGGCCCAAGCACTCGAAATGCTCGGAAGTTCAGCAGCGGGCTTGGGCGCGGACGAGATCTCACGCCGCTTCGAAGACCAGCAGCAGGTCGGTGGCCGACCGGTCGGCCTGCTCGGCGCAACTCTGTCCGAACTGGACAGTCCCCTGACCCCGGCACTGGCCGGTGGCGCGGGCATTTCCGCGAGCATCGGAGCCCTCACCGACGCCGCTGTGATCGGGGCGGTGCTGTGCATGAACGCGCTGCTCGGCGGCGTGCAACGGGTCCGGGCGGACCGCGCGCTGAGCAGGCTGATGGAATCCAGCGCCGTATCGGTCACCGCGATCCGGGACGGCGGGCAACAACAGGTCGTCTCGGACGAGCTCGTGGTCGGCGACATCATCGAACTCGTCGCGGGCGACTCGGTACCGGCCGACTGCCGGGTGCTCGAGGCCGATGGTCTGCAAGTCGACGAATCCAGCCTCACCGGCGAGTCCCAGCTGGTCGACAAGGACGAGCGCGCGACACCCGCGGTCGCGCTGGCCGACCGCACCAGCATGATCTACCAGGGCACAGCGGTCGCCGCCGGACGCGCGCTGGGGCTGGTCGTGGCGACCGGGCCGGACACCGAAGCCAAGCGGACGCTCAGCGCCGCGGATGCGCAACCGCGTGCGGGAGGCGTGGCGGCGCGGCTGAACTCGCTGGCCAAGAGCACGACGCCGCTGTGCATCGGCGCCGGAGGTTTGTTGCTGGCGGTGGATCTGGTGCGCAGCCAGCCGGTCGGCACCGCCGTCGGACGCGCGGTCAGCCTCGCCGTCGCAGCCGTGCCGGAAGGCCTCCCCGTCGTGGCCACCATGGCCGAGCT
>NZ_JAFRFW010000660.1:0-5750 GCF_017434145.1 Saccharopolyspora sp.
GTGTCCGAAGTGGTCGGTGCGGCCGCGGGAACACCGGTGCTGGCGGACTTGAAAACCGCCGACGACGCGGCGACCGAGTTCGGGATGGCCTTCGACCACGGCGCCCGAGCGGCGACCGTGCTGGCCGCGACCACCGACGCGACCGTGCACCGCTGCGTCGAGCTGGCGCGGGACGCCGGGGCCGAGGCCGTGCTCGACCTGCTCGCGGTTTCCGGGCGGCGCCGGGACGAACTGCTGCGCGACCTGCCCGCCGAAGTCGTGTTCGCCCCGCACATCGGCAAAGATGCCCAACAGGCCGGGCACGGGGCCGCCGACGCGCTGGGGGAGTGGACCCGCGATCGCCGGGTCGCCCTGGCAGGCGGCCTGACCAAGGACGACGTGACCCGGCTGCGCGGGACCAACCCCGGCCTGCGCGTGATCGTCGGCTCGGCGATCACCGCGGCCGCCGACCCGGCCGGTGCGGCCGCCGATATGTCCACAGTGGTGAGAGGAGACCCCGGGTGAACGACCTGCTGAACGTGATCAGCACCGAAATCGGCGGAGTGCTCGACCGAGTCGACCGCGACGACGTCGAACGCACCGCCATCGCGCTCGACGCCGCGGGCCGCGTGTTCGTCGCAGGCGCGGGCCGGTCCGGTTTCATGGCCGATGCCTTCGCGATGCGCCTGGTCCACTTGGGACTCCAGGTGCACGTCGTCGGCGAGACCACGGCACCTGCGATGGCCGAGGGCGACACGCTGGTCGCCGTCTCCGGTTCCGGCAGCACCGCCGGAACCGTGCGCGCGGCGCAGGAATGCCGCCGGGCAGGCGGAAAAGTGCTCGCGGTGACCACCGATCCCGCCGCCGAACTCGGCACGACCGCCGACGACGTGCTGCACGTGCCCGCCGCCACGAAGCACCGCCGCGAAGGCGAAGCAGCATCCGTGCAACCGCTGTCCAGCCTGTTCGACCAGTGCGTGCACCTCGTCTTCGACGCGGTGTGCCTGCGGCTGGCCCAGCTGCGCGAAATCGGCAACGAGGCGGCGAAAGCCGCGCACGTCAAGACCGAGTGATCAGTCCAAACCGGACAGCACGTCGGGGAGCTCGCCGGTGTGCACGACGCCGAGGCGCTGCGTGGCACGGGTGAGCCCGACGTAGAGATCGCTCGTGCCGCGGGCGGACTCCGCCAGCACGCCCTCCGGGTCGACCAGCAGCACCGAGTCGAACTCCAGTCCCTTGGACTGCTGCACGGTAAGCACCACCACGCGCGACTCCACGCCTTCGGGCTGCGTGCCGACGACGGCGTCCGGCACCCGCTCGGCCACTCCCGCGCCCACCTGCTCCAGGTGCTGCGGCGGGACCAGCACCGCGAGCGTGCCGTCGATCCGGGACAGTTCCGAATCGACCAGCTCGGGAACTTCGGTCGCTAGCTCGGCTTGCGGCACCTGCTTTGCCCACGGCTCGTGCCCGCTGGTGCGCACCGAGGTCGGTGCCGCCAGCTCGACGTCCATTGTGGACAACAGTTCGGCGGCCACGCCCATGATCTCGGCCGGAGTCCGGTAGTTCACCGTCAACTCCGCGAGCCGCCAGCGCTCGCCCACGTACGGCGAGAGCACCTCGTGCCACGATGCCGCACCACCCAGCGCCCCGGTCTGCGCGATGTCGCCGACCAGCGTCATCGACCGGCTCGGGCAGCGGCGCATCAGCACCCGCCAGGTCATCGCCGAGAGCTCCTGCGCCTCGTCGACGATGACGTGCCCGAACGTCCACGTGCGGTCCTCGGCCGCGCGCTGGGCCGCGGTGAGGTCGCTGCGCGTCTGCTGGCGCTCGGCCAGCAGCTCCGCGTCCAGCACGTCGGAGACGCGCAGCCGCTCCTCGTCGGCGATCTCCTCGTCCTGCTCCATGATGTGCAGCACGCCCTGGGCGTAGGCCAGTTCCTCGCGCTGCTGGCGCTCCTGCTCCTCGCGCGCCTTGGTGTCGTCCTCGCCGAGCAGCTCCGCGAGCTCGTCCAGCAGCGACACGTCCGCCGCTGTCCACGGTGCGCCCGGCTCCCGCAGCAGCAGCTCGCGCTCCGGTTCGGGCAGGTGCTTGCGGGCCGCGGTGTTCAGCCGCTTGCGGTCGCTGAACAGCTCGTCCAGCACCTCCTGCGGGCCGAGCTGCGGCCACAGGTCGTCGAGAACCTTGCCGACCTCGGTGTCCGCGCGCAGCTCCGCGCCGATGTCGTCGAGGTCCCGGCGCTCCAGCAGGTCGCGCCCCAGCCGATCGGCGACCTGCGTGGTAAGCGCCGAGATCAGCTCGGTGCGGAAGATCTTGCGCGCGTGGTTGTGCGGCTTGCGGGAGCGCCGGGCCTTGGTGCGGGCCTGGGCGACGCTGCGCCGGTCGATCCGCAACGGCTCCCGGTCGAAGATCACCTCGACGTAGTCCTTCGGCGCCTGCTGGCGGTCCCGCACGGCGGCGGTGAGCACCTGCACCATCGCCGCCCGGCCCTTGATCTCGGCGGCCTCGGCGCTGTCCGAGCCGGTCGCCGGAATGCCGGGGAACAGCTCGCCCGGCGTGGACAGCAGCACCCCGGTCTCGCCCAGCGACGGCAGCACCTGCCCGATGTAGCGCAGGAACGTGGAGTTCGGCCCCACCACCAGCACGCCGCGCTTGGTCAGCTGCTCACGGTAGGTGTAGAGCAGGAACGCCGCGCGGTGCAGCGCCACCGCCGTCTTGCCGGTGCCGGGTCCGCCCTGCACCACCAGCGCCCCGTTCATCGGCGCGCGGATGATCCGGTCCTGCTCGGCCTGGATGGTGGCGACGATGTCGCCCATCTGCCCGGTGCGGCGCGCGTCCAGCGCGGCCAGCAGCGTGGCCTCACCGGCCAGCCCGAGGTCGCTGCCCTGCTCGGCGGCGTCCAGGTCGAGGATCTCGTCCTCCAGGTCGACCACGGTGCGCCACCGGCTGCGCAGGTGCCGCCGCCGCCACACGTCCTCCCGCGCGGCCGCGGTGGCCAGGTAGAACGGGCGGGCCGCCGGGGCGCGCCAGTCGATCAGCAGCGGTTCGTACTCGCGCTGCTCGTCGAACAGGCCGAGCCTGCCGATGTGGAAGGTCTCCCCGCTGTCGAGGTCCAGCCGCCCGAAGCACAGGCCGTGTTCCACGGCGCTGAGCTGGGTCAGCTTCTCGGTGTACATCGTGGTGGAGATGTCCCGCTCGGTGCGGGCCTGCGGCGTGCCGCCGGTCTGGCGCAGCGTCTCGGTCAGCCGTTTCGTGGCGTCCCGCCGGAGTTCGTCGAGCTTGTCGTAGAGCGTCGAGACGTACGCCTGCTCGGCGGCCAGATCGTCGGTGCGGGCTTCGGGTTCCCGATCGGCTCGGGCGTTGGACAACTTGGCTCCACCTTGTGCTCAGCCGTGATGTGCCGGACCCCCGGGCACCGGCGATTTCCGGTGCCGGAGATGTCGGATGCCGGGGCGCCCACCGCGGCGCCCCGCACGAGTCCGACCATCCATCATACCGGCCGCAGGTGGCCGCCCCGGTCCGCTCGAGTCCGCTGCATGAGCGGCGCCAGCCGCTTGCGGGGTGCCGCAGGACTCAGCCGGACCACCGGCGGGTTCTCAGACGTCTGCTGGCGAGGAAAGCTCAGCCGCCGAGTAGGGAGCTACTCAAGGAAGAGATCCCGGAGCCGGAAGGCGTCTGAGGTTCCGCTACCCGAACCGCTACGCAAACCGAATCCGAGACATCTCAGAGGACCAGGTGCAGCAGCCAGATCACCGCGAACGAAACGACCGACAGGATCGTCTCCAGCGCCGACCAGGTCTTGAGCGTCTGTCCGACGCTCATCCCGAAGTACTCCTTGACCAGCCAGAACCCGGCGTCGTTGAGGTGCGAGAAGAACAGCGAGCCGGAGCCGACGGCCAGCGCCACCAGCGCCCCCTGCACCGGGTCCATCCCGGCGATCAGCGGAGCGACCATGCCCGCCGCGGAGATCGTGGCCACGGTGGCCGAACCGGTCGCGACCCGGATGCCGACCGCGATCAGCCAGGCCAGCAGCAGCGGCGAGAAGTGCGCGCCCGCGGCCACGTCCGTGATCATCTTGTTCACGCCGGACTCGACCAGGGTCTCCTTGAACCCGCCGCCTGCCCCGACGATGAGGATGATCCCGGCGATCGAAGGCAGCGCGCCGCCCGCGATGCCGGACAGCTCGGTGCGGCCGAGCCCGGCGCGCGGCCCGAGCGTGCACATCGCGATCAGCACGGTCAGCATCAGCGCCACGACCGGGGTGCCGACGGTGTCCAGCACCGAGTACAGCGCGGTGCCCTCGGTCAGCCACAGGTCGGCGACCGATTTGCACAGCATCAGCACGACCGGCAGCAGCAGCATCGCCACCGACAGCGCGAAACCGGGCCGCCTGCCGCTTTCCTCCCGCTCCGGAGCCTTGCCCAGCAGCGCGCTCGCCGGCGGCAGTTCCACCCGCTTTGCGATGAACGAGCCGAACAGCGGTCCGCCGACGATCGCGGTCGGGATGGCCACCAGGACGCCCAGCGCCAGCGTCACGCCCATGTCCACGCCCAGCGCGTCCACCGCGGCCAGCGGTCCGGGGTGCGGCGGGACCAGGCCGTGCAGGATGGACAGCCCGGCCAGCGCTGGGATGCCGATGCGCAGCATCGGCTGCTCGGAGCGGGCCGCGACCATCACCACGACCGGCACCAGCAGCACCACGCCGACCTCGAAGAACATCGGCAGGCCCAGCAGCGCGGCGATGAACACCATCGCCCACGGCAGGCTGCGCCGGGTGGTGCGGGCCAGCACCGTTTCCACGATCTGCTCGGCCCCGCCGGTGTCGGTGAGCAGCTTGCCGAGCATCGCGCCCAGTGCCACCAGCAGTCCGACGTCGCCGACGGTGTCGCCGAGCCCGCCGGTGAAGGTGTCCACGAGGTCGGTGAAGGGCATCCCGGCGACCACGCCGAGCGTCGCCGCGCCCAACGCCAGCGACAGGAACGGGTGCAGCTTCACCCAGCTGATCAGCACGACTACTACGCCGATGCCTGCCAGCGCGGCGGCCAGCAGGCGGGTGTCGTGCCCGGTCCAGGCGCCCGCGGGGGCCTGCGCGAGCACGGCCGCGCCTGCGGGGGAGAGGTTCAGTGACATGGGTAGTGGCTCCTCGCTGAGCTCGATGCGCGGCACAGCCTAAGAGCCGGAAGTCATTAAGTATGACTTTTTATCGACGTGTACCGATTAAGTTGGCTCTGTTAGCCAGGTCACCGGGCCCCGATCGCTTAGGTTGGACGCCGACGACAACGGGAGGAGCCCCGTGAACGGCGGACTGCATGGCCAGGTGGTCGACGTGCTCGGCCGCGAGATCAGCGCGGGCGAGCACCCGCCGGGCACCGTGCTGCGCATCGACGAGCTGGAGGCCCGCTTCGGCATCTCGCGCAGCGTCGCCCGCGAAGTGGTGCGCACGCTCGCGTCGATCCGGCTGGTGATCGGCCGCAAGCGGGTCGGCATCGTGGTGCGCCCGCGCGCGGAGTGGAACACCTTCGACCCCGCGCTGATCCGCCGGCTGCTGCTCAGCGACCGCACCGGCCAGGTGCGCACCCTCGTCGAACTGCGCACCGCCGTGGAACCGGTGGCCGCGGGCATCGCCGCGCGGCGCGCGAGCGACGAGGACGCCGCGAAGCTGGTCGGGCTGGCCGAGCGGATGGTCGCCACCGCGCGCTCCGGGGATCTGGAGAGCTTCCTGGCCGCGGACGTGGAGTTCCACGCGCTGGTGCTGTCGGCCTCCGGCAACGAGA
>NZ_JAFRFW010000661.1:0-5206 GCF_017434145.1 Saccharopolyspora sp.
CGGTCGCCGACCTCGCCGAGCTGCTCGGCCCGGACCGGGCGAAGTGGAGCTGGGGAAGGCTGCACGTCGCCCGCGCCCGCCATCCGCTGGTTGCGTTGCTGACCGGCGTGCCCGAGGACCTCCTCGCCGCGGGCCCGGCCCCGCGAGGCGGCAGCGGCGACACCGTCTGCGACACCGCCTACGGCCCGGACTTCGTGCAGAGCGCCGGGGCGACTTTCCGCGTCGTCGTCGACGTCGGCCGATGGGACTCGTCGCTGGCGATGAACGCGCCCGGCCAGTCCGGACGCCTGGGCGAGCCGCACACGACCGACCTGTTCGCGCCGTGGAGTCGAGGCGAGGCGTTTCCGCTGCTCTACAGCCGCGAGCGGGTCGAGGAGGCAGCGGAGCAGGTCATCGAGCTGCGCCCGTCGCCCGAAGCGCCCTGATCCTCAGTTGGCCGTGGGCCGCGCGTCGAGAGCGGCCGCCTCGTCGGGAGTGGGGGCGGTGCCGCCGAGGTGGGTGGGCAGCCACCAGCGGTCGTCCTCGCCGGTGGGCTGGTCGGGGTAGTCGGCTTGCAGGTCGTCGAGGATGGTCTGCATCCGCTCGCGGAGGTCCCGCGTGAGAGCGTCGGGATCGTCCTGCGGACCGGGCCGGAACGGCTCGCCGGCGTGGATGTGGATCGGCACGTGCCGCTTGGTGAGCGTGCGCGGTCGGCCCTTCGTCCACAGCCGGTGGGTGCCCCACAGCGACATCGGCACGACCGGCACCCCCGCGTCGGCGGCCATCCGCACCGCACCGGACTTGATCGGTTTGACGGTGAACGACCTGCTGATGGTCGCTTCCGGGAACACCCCGACGACCTCGCCCGCGCGCAGCCGCCGGACCGCCTCGTCGTACGAAGCCTTGCCCACGGCCCGGTCCACCGGGATGTGGTGCATGCCGCGCATGAGCGGCCCGGCGATCCGGTTGTCGAAGATCTCCTTCTTGGCCATGAACCGCACCAGCCGCTCGGCGGGCTGCGCGCCCAGGCCGCAGAAGATGAAGTCCAGGTAGCTCACGTGATTGCAGGCGATCACCGCGCCGCCGCTGCGCGGGATGTGTTCGGTGCCCGACACGCGCAGCCGGTTGTCCAGGACGCGGAACATGGTCTTTGCCGCGAGCACGACCGGTGGATAGACGATCTCAGCCACGGCGTCAGGTTACGCAACCGTAGGTTCCCGCGCGTCCACCTGCGGCCGCGGTCACACGCCACGGTCGCGCGGATCCGGGATCACCAGCTGCCGCGGCGGTTTCGAGCCTGCGGTCGAAGGCTGCCGGGACGGTGCTCATCGCGGCCCCGGCTGGAGGTCCGGCCGGTTGTTGGAGTCCGGGACGTCGCCGGGCAGGGTGATCGGGTTCGGCGTCGGACCCGGCGTCCACCAGCCCCAGTGGTCCTCCTGGTGCGTGCGGGCGGCGGCGGAGGCGGGCAGCGCGTCCGGCTCGTAGGGGTGCACCTCGTAGAGCGAGCCCCAGTCGTTGCCGAGGTCCCCGCGCAGGTAGGTCGGCAGCTCCGCCATGCTCGTGGCGACGTTGAGGTAGCCGAACTGCCCGCCCGCGTCCGGTGACGACCAGCCCTGCCCGGTGTCGCGCACGTCCCCGCCGCCCGCGACGCGGTAGCGCGGCAGCTCGGCGATGCCGTGGTGGTTCGCGGTGACGTTCAGGCAGGGGTGCACCATCGCCGCGGTCCACTCCACGTACGCGGGGGAGTTGCCGACCACGTCGCTCATCCGGGTCAGGCGCGGCGCCCGCGGTGCGCTGAAGGCCATCCAGCCCTGCTCGCCGAGCGCCTTGTCCTGGCCGACGATCCGCATCCGCGTCGCCCCTTCCGGAGCGGGGACGCGGTGGTCGCGCCAGTGCTTCGCACCGTCCTGGCCGAGCGGCGCGCGGGAGAGGATCTCGAAGCCCTGCGGGGTGTCCCGGCCGAACTCGGCGGTCAGCGAGTTCGGGCCGGAGGTCGTCCCGGCCGAGCTGACCACTACCGGCACGTCCCCGCTGCGCGCGCGGTCCGGCAGCTCGTACCAGGGCGTGCGCAGTTCGCCGGTGTTGGCGGGGGAGCCGTAGCTGCCCCACACCGGCGCCCGGTCGGAGCCGAAGCGGTGCGGCGGAGTCCAGTTCGACTCCCCGGTTTCGATGTTCTTGGTATCCGGAATGCCGTCGCGGCGGAACCCGGTCTCGGTGCCGCGCAGGTACTGCTCGGGCGATTCGTCCTCTTCGGGCGGTGCGCCCGGTGCTGCGGTCGCAGGCTGCCGCGCGGCGGGATCGAGCATCCCGGCGATCGGGTCGTTCTCGACGTAGACGTAGTCCGAGAGCCCGCAGCTGGACCCGGCCAGCTGCCGCACGTTGTCCTTGGCGAGGTTGTAGGTGTCCCAGCGCTCGGGGATGGCCTTCGCCAGCGAAGCGAGCTCCGCCAGCATCAGCAGCGCGCACACGATCGACAGCGGTGCGGTGCCCAGCCGCAGCGCCCGCGTGCGGTCCTCCTCCACCGCGACCGGAGGATTGCGCTCGTCCAGCTTCAGGTGCTCGACCAGCGCCACGACCAGCGCGATCGCGGCGATGACGAGGAACCCGGTGCTGAGCTCGTAGCCCTTGATCGACGGCGGCTTGTCGAACCACGGCACGCCCCAGCCCGAGACGTACCACCAGGCGTTGGTGCCGGTGAAGGTCAGCGCGAGCACCACCATGAGCCCGGCGAAGAACACCGCCCGGTTGCGCCGCGAGCGCAGCACGGTGCTGCTGGCGGCCAGCGCGGTCAATGCCGCGACCGCGCCCCCGACCGCGGCGAAGACCCCGAAGTGGTGGGTGTGCTTGGTCGGCGTCAGCGCCAGCGCCACGAAGTACAGCCCGGCCACGGTCAGCAGCCGGCGGCTCGGCCCGAGCGCGGCCCCGCGGATGGTGCCGCGCCGCAGCAGCACGACCGCGCAGAACGCCAGGCACAGCAACATGAGCAGCACCGGGAACCGGCGGGTGAGCGAGCCGTCGGGGGATTGGCCGAACAGCAGCGTGTAGCGGCCCAGCTCCTCGTACCAGGACTGCGACGGGCCGATGTCGGTACGAACCTGGGTCGCGTCGAGCACGGTGCGCCAGGTCTGGTCGGAGAACGCCGCCACCAGCACGACCAGCCCGGCGGCGGCGATCGGGGCCAGCACCGGTGTCCAGCCGAACCGCTGCGCGCGGCTTCGCACCATGAGCAGCAGCGGTTTCGCCGCCGCCAGGAACGGCAGCACCGCGACCATCCCGTGCGGGTTCACCGCCACCGAGAACGCTGCGATGATCAGCCCGAACGCCGCGGGAGCGAGCTGCCGGGCCGCCACCGCGTACTCCACCGCGCACATCGCCAGCAGCGCGAGCACCACCACGATCGGTTCGGGGCGCAGGCCGTTGTCGTAGGGCAGCCAGCAGGCCAGGAACACCGCGGCCGCCGCCCATCCGGCCGCGCGGCTGCGCCGCACCCGCTGGCCGAGCCGGGGCAGCACGAACCGGCTGATCAGCACCCAGCTCAGCAGTCCCATGCCCAGCGCGGGCAGCCGGATCCACGGCGTGGCGGTGGAGATCTCCACCCAGCGCGCCTGCAATTCGACGAACCAGCCCATCGGCGCGATCGGCCCGGAGAACCAGCGGTAGAAGTCGTTGACGTAGCCCAGCTCGTCGCGGACCCGCGCCATCGTGAGGAAGTAGCCGTCGTCGGAGGTCATCGCCCCGATGAGCCACCACGCCAGCAGCGCAGCCGCCACCGCGGCGTCCCGCCCGGTCAGCCGCCACCGCCCGCGCGATCGGCGGACCGGCTTGCGGCCCGCCAGCGCGTCGATGCGGTGCAGCGCGAACACCGCTCCCGCGGTCCCGAGCACCGCGACCGCCATCGCCGCGATCTTGAGCGGGGTCGGGTGGCTGTCGTAGCGGTCGTCCACCTCGGCGGAGAACGACATCCCGGCGGTGTCGTCGAGCTGACCGTCCACATCGGAGAAGATGCCGGTCAGCTGCGGACGTGCGTCACCGCCGACGTGGGCGAACCGCGCACCTCCGGCCTCGGCGTCGGTCGAGTGCCCGTCCGAATGCACCCCGATCGCGCAGTCGCCCGCGGGCAGCTCGGTGGTGCCGAGCTGCCTGCCCTGCGAGATCAGGCGCAGCTGCCCGTCCTGGACTTCCAGCCGCAGCCCGGTCATGGTGCCGTACTCGGCTTCGGGCGGGTTCGTGCTCAGCAGCACCGCCGGGCCGGGCGTGCGCGCGTCCAGCCCCTGAGCCGTCGAGCACGGCATGTCCAGGTCCAGCCGGATCGGCTGGTAGGCCGACAGCGGCGCGGAAACCGCCTGCGTGCCCTGCGCGGTCGGCCACTGCAACGTGGTGATCTCGTAGCGCACGGGCAGGAACGGCAACAACACCGCCGCGAGGGCGCCCAGCACCCCGCAAGCCACCGCGAACCACCGCAGGGACCGCGCATTCCGGAACAGTTCGCTCATCGATCGCATCATCGCCGGGGTTCGGGGTCGGGGACCGCGGAGGCCGCGGGAAGATCGGACGCGAGCCTACCCGTGTTGCGTACGGTCGTACGCAACTGCCGGTGCGTAGCGGGCGGCATGTCACGGGAAATCCGTTCCGGCGGAAATCGCCCGGATTCGAGGTGCCGGCTTTGCGCCGAGCGCGCGATTGTCGACCGCACGGCCGCAGTCCTCCAGCGGTGTTCAGCGTTCGGGGCGCACGGCCGCGGCGGTCGCGGCGGCGCAGCCGATGAGGGCGAGTACGACGAGCATGGCGTAGCGCAGTCCGAAGTGGTCGCCGAGCAAGCCCAGCAGCGGCGGGCCGACGAGGAACGCGCGGTAGCCCGCGGTGGCCACCGCGCCGACCCGGGCCGTGGTGTCCCCGTCGCCGTCACCCGCCGCGGACAGCGCCAGCGGGAAACCGAGCGAGGTCCCGAGCCCCCAGAGCACGACTCCGACCACCGCCAGCGACGGGAACGGCGTGCCGATCACCACCGCGAGACCGGTCCCGGCACACACCGCGCTGCTGCGCACGACCACGGCACGGCTGAACCGGCGCAGCAACCGCCCGCCCGCGAATCGCCCGGCGGTCATGGCCGCGGCGAACGCGGCGAACAGCAGCGAGCCGCCCGCCGGGTCGAAACCGTGCGCGTCGACCATCAGCAGCGGAAGCCAGTCGTTCGCGGCGCCCTCGGCCAGCGCCATGCCCAGCACCA
>NZ_JAFRFW010000662.1:0-2729 GCF_017434145.1 Saccharopolyspora sp.
CGCGAGGTGACCTCGGCGTGGGCGTTGGAGCGGCTGGCCGAGGCCGTCGCCGCGGACGACGGCGGCGCGGCGCTGCGCGAGCTGGTCGCCGCCGAGTTTCCGCCCGAAGCGCAGGTCGGCGAGCATGTCGAACTCCGCGTGTCGGCGCTGCAGCGCCTGGGGGCCGCATTGCACGCCCTGAGCGATCAGCGGGTGCTCGACGACGCGGGAACCTTGCGCGCGGTGCGTTCCGAGGTGCTGGTCATCGGGGCCACCGAGGATCCGATGCATCCGGCTTCGGCGGCGCGGCGAACCGCCGAAGCTTTTCCGGGCGCACGGCTGGAGTTGCTGGATTCCCGCGCGCCGATGGTCACCCACCGCCGCGAAGTGCGGGCGTTGCTGAGCGGTTTCCTGGGCGGCTGATTCCTCGGCAGGACCCCGTATCGTCGGCGCATGGCTGTTGACTGGTCGCTCGCGGCCGGGACGTTGCAGGTCTCGCCCGCCCTCGACCGCCCGGAACTGCTGGCTGAGCCGGTGCTCGCCGCGGTACGGGCGTTGCCGGGGACCGAAGCCGCTCGCGTCGGTGTCGCCGAGATCGACCCGGCGCTGGCCGACACCGCCGAGTTCTGCGCGCACTACGGCTCGCCGTTGGAGCTGTCGGCGAACTGCGTCGTGGTTACCGGCAAGCGCGGCGGCGAAGTCCGGCACGCGGCTTGCTTGGTGCTGGCGACCACCCGCGCTGATGTGAACGGCGTGGTCCGGCGGCGGCTGGACGTGCGGAAAGCCTCGTTCACGGCGATGGACGACGCGGTGTCGCTGACCGGCATGGCCTACGGCGGCATCACTGCGTTCGGGCTGCCCGCCGGGTGGCCGGTGCTGGTCGACGCGGCGGTGGCGCGCACTCCGGCCGTGGTGGTCGGCAGCGGCCTGCGCGGCAGCAAGATCCTCACGGCGGGCGAGGTGCTGGCCGATCTGCCCGGCGCCGAAACACTCCCCGACCTGGCCCGCCCTGCGCCCGCGGAGTGAAGGACCGCCCACTACGGCTCGGCGCGCGGTGAAGCGCCTGAGCGTGCCGATCGGCGCTCAGAACACGACGGTGCGTTTGCCGTGCACCAGGACGCGGTCCTCCAGGTGCGCCCGCAGCCCGCGGGCCAGCACGATCTTCTCGATGTCGCGGCCCTGCCGGATGATGTCCGCGACGGAGTCGGTGTGGTCGACGCGGGTCACGTCCTGCTCGATGATCGGCCCCGCGTCGAGCTCGGCCGTCACGTAGTGGCAGGTGGCGCCCACCAGCTTCACCCCGCGCTCGTACGCCTGGTGGTACGGGCGGGCACCGGCGAACGACGGCAGGAAGCTGTGGTGGATGTTCAACGCCCTGCCCGCCCACGCTTCGCAGAGCTCGGACGGCACGACCTGCATGAACCGGGCCAGCACGAGCGCGTGCGGCTGGTGGCCGTCCGCCAGTGCGCGGATCTCCTGGAAGGCAGCCGCCTTGCCTTCCGGGTCCGCCGCGGGCGGGAACGGCACGTGGTGGAACGGCACGCCGTGCGCCTCGGTGATCGGGCGCAGCCGCGGGTGGTTGCCGATCACCGCCCGCAGATCCACGTCGATCTCCCCGGAGGAGATCCGCCCGAGCAGGTCGTGCAGGCAGTGGCCTTCGCGGGAAACCAGGATCACCACGCGCCGCCGCTGTTCGGTGTCGGTGACCTGCCAGCTCGTGCTGCCCAGCTCCGCGGCGACCCGGCCGACGCGTTCCCGCAGTTCGTCCACGCCGAACGGCAGCGAGTCCGCGCGGACGACCTGGCGGGTGAAGAACCAGTTGGTGTCGGGGTCGGTGTGGTAACCGGCCTCGACGATCCATCCGCCGTGTTCGGCGAGGAACGACGTGATGCGGGCGACGATCCCGGTGCGGTCCGGGCAGCTGAGGCTGATCACGTACGACACAGCTGCGCATTCTCGCACCGCAAGGCCGTCTCGGCCGGGATCAACGCCCGGCGACGAGCCCGCCGAGCGCTGCGTCGCCGGTGATCATCGCGCCGCTCGGGCGGCCCCAGACCCGGCGGTAGACCGCGTCGGCGGTGCCCGCGACGGTCGCGTCGACCTCGTCGGCGCCCAGCGCGGCATCGGCGGGCGCTCCGATCTGCGGTGGCTGCCCGGCCAGGAACCGCACCAGCCAGGTCCGCCCGGCGTCGGCGGCGTGGTAGAGCACCCGGCCCTGGTGCGCGGACTGCGACCAGTCGCCCAGCGGCGCGATGACGGTGAGCATCTCGTCGATCCCGTCCGCGGCCAGCTCCGGATCGAAGATCAGCTCCGAACCGCCGTCCGCGGCCAGCACCGCGTCGAGGCGGTGGATCGCGGTTTCGTGCGTCATGCGCCGGGTCCACGACTCGGGTGTGCCACCCGGGAAGAACGCCCACACCGCCCGCTGCGGGTCCGGCGCGGAAAGCGCCGTGGTGAGTTCGGCGAAGCGCTCGTCGAACCAGGTCAGCGCCGCGTCGAACGCGTCGGGCGCGGCGGGCGGCCGTGGCCGCTGATCGTCCGGGCCGGATTCGAGTCCCAGCTGCACCATCGCGTAGACGCGGGCCAGGTGGCGCAGCAGCTTGCGCACGTCCCAGCCGGGGCAGGTGGGCACGGTGGCGTCCGGGCCAGCTGCCACCGCAGCCGCGCGGAACGCTCCGACCTGCTCTTTCAACATTGCTTGCGAAAATTCGCCGACCATGCCGCGGAGTTTACGAGCCGGGCGAGCCGGC
>NZ_JAFRFW010000663.1:0-5864 GCF_017434145.1 Saccharopolyspora sp.
ACGGCCAGCGCACCGGTCACGTGCAGCGCGCGCAGCGTCGGGGTGTCCGGGTCGGCCACGACGTTCGCACCGGGCAGTAGCGGTGCGCGGCCCGAGTGCTGCGCTTTGCCGCCTCGCTGGCCTGCTGTTTTGAACGCGTTCGACAACTTCCACGACACGCTGGAGAGCCAGTGCATCAACAGCACGAACAATCCGAGCAGGAGCATCGCGGCGATCGAACGCAGCGAGGTCAGTTCCCGCACCGACTCCGGCACGAAACTCAGGCACTGCGCATTCGGCCGGAGACATTGCGCAGCGACCATGTCCAGCAGCACCACGGCGAGCTGCGCGACGAACAGCATCGTCAGCAGCAGCGCGCCGAGCCGCAGCAGCGCCCGCAGCACCGTCCCGAGCGCCTTGCCGATGCGGTCTTCCGGCCGCGGCGGTGGCAGCATCCAGTGCGCGACGTTGCTCAACGCGAACGGGAACAGCAGCGCCCAAGTGGCCTTGGACAACCCGCCGGAAGTCATCCCGCCCCACACGTAACCTTCGACGATGCGCGGCACGGTGCGGTCGCCCGCGGTCAGCATCGGCCCGGGCACCGGCCGCAGCAGCCGGTCGGCGGGGCGCACGATGCGCCCCACCCCGTCGCCCGCGACGTCCACGGAGGCCACCGAGTCGGTGAGCTCCTCCCCGGTGGTGCCCAGGATGCCGTGCACCCGCAGTTCGACCACGCGGGTGTCCGGCCCCGGTATCTGCACTGTGTCCTCCCGGCCGCAAGGTGGATCATGATCACGTGCTGGTGATTGTCCACCGCGCATCGGCTCGTGGCGAGCGATTGGCCACTCGATTGTGGCGGCGCGGGCGCGGCGGTGTCCCGTTTTCGCGGCGAACGGTGGGAAAACCTCGCGCGCACGGCAGTGCCGCGGACGCCCGTTGTGCGCAAGATCGCGACGGAGTTCCCCTGCTCGCGCCGACGTCGACCGACGAACGCAACGGGACCGAGGAGCCGTCCCCGCCGCGGCTCCTCGGTCCCTTCAGGCGGGTTCCGCTGGAGGTGCTCAGCGGGACCCGGGTCCGTGTACGTCGCCCATCCGGCCGGCCTGGATCACTATTCCCGAACCGCCGTTGCCGCTGAATTCGTTGTGCACGTGCTGCGGCTTGTCCGGTTCGGTGCGGCGCTGCTGCGCTTCGGCGACGTCCTCGCTCTGCACCGGCGTCAGTCCCTCGATCTGGCCGAGCCGCTGCGGATTCGCCGACGGCTTCGGGGTGTAGAGGTAGCCGGTCCCAAGGTAGCTCTTGACCTGCAACGCGTTCTTGGCGAACTGGCTGGGCCGCTGCTTGACGTAGTCGCCTGCGACGACGTCGGTGTAGACCCGCTCGGACAGGATCGCGGCCAGGAAGGTCACGTCCGGGTCGGAGTCGGCGAGCACCGCCCGCACCGGCTCGGAGTCCAGCAGCCGGTGCGTCTCGTTCATCGCCGTCGCGGGCCCGGCTTCCGGCACCGGTCCGATGTGGACGCTCGCACGCAGCCGCAGCCGCAGGTCCCGGCTGCGCGCGCGGACGACCTCGTCGTGGGCTTCGAGCACTTCCTGCAGCTCGCCGAGGAACGGATCCACCAGGAACGGCGTGTCCACCGCGTCCACCCCGAAGTAGTAGCCATCGCCGGTGGACGAGCCGAACACCCGGTTGTCCCAGAGCCGCCCCAGTTCGCGCTGCTCGAACGCGAGCGAGAGCAGCTGCGGGATGTCCTTGCTGAGCTGTTCCTGGTGCGCGCTCGGGCTGCTGCTGAAATCCCGCACGTCCACCGCGAACACCGCGCGGTACGGCGGCAGCTGCTTGCTGCGGCGGATGTTCTGGTGCGGGTCGGGGTTCGGCATCGCGGGCGGTCCTCTCTGCACTTGCTGTTGGAAGCACCATCGGCCACCGGTGCGGTGGCTCGTGTCCGATCTCGGACGTGTGGTGATCGACGTCACTATTGGCGGGAGCTTTGCACGTGCCGGCTCAGCGCGTCCACGTCCAGCAGGTGCACGCCGCCCGGCTCGGTGCGCAGCAAGCCCTCCGCGCGGAAGTCCGCCAGGCTCGCCGCCACCGAACTCCTTGCCACGCCGAGGAGTTCGGCCAGGTCGTGCTGGTAGAGCGGGACGAAACCCGCGGTGTCGCTGACCGCGACGAGCCGGCACAGCAGCCACGCGACCTTGGCCTTCACCGGAACACCGGCGAGTTCGGAGACCATGCTGCTGTTCGACCGCAGCTTCATGCTCAGGTAGCTGGTCAACATCTGATCCAACCTGCGGCGGTGCAGGAACGCCGTGAACTCGGCGTCCCGCAGCACGTGCGCCCGCACGTCGGTGACCGCGTAAACGCTGGCCGACCTCGGCTGCCGGTCCACCACTGCGAACTCGCCCAACGTGTCGCCGGGCCCGCGCACCGCGAGCAGCACCTGCCCGCGGTCCGGGCGGGCGGCGACGACCTTGCACACCCCGCGGACCACGGCCAGCACGTGGTGGCCCTCTTCGCCTTGGTTGAGCACCGTCTGCCCGGGCTCGAAGCGGGCCTGGGTGCCGATGTCCAGCAGTGCGCGCCAATTCTGCGGACCGAGGTGGTCGCGGAAGCTGCGGTAACCGGGGGAGGGTGGGAAGGCCACGGACGGTCAGTGTGCTGCACGCCGATCGGCAAGTGAATGATCTTCGAGTCAGCGCAACCCTAATGGCGGCGTACGCGCGGGCGCTGCGTATCGTTTCCCGGCGTGGGGCGGCTCATCGTGATCGAAGGAATGGACGGCGCGGGCAAGCGCACGCTCGCCGAAGGTCTCGGTGCACAGCTGCGGGCGCGCGGGTTTTCCTCGTCGCACGCCGCATTTCCCCGCTACGACACCGATGTGCACGCCGAACTGGTGCGGGAGGCGCTGCACGGCGCGCACGGTGATCTCGGTGCATCCGTGTACGGGATGGCGGTGCTCTACGCCCTGGACCGCCGCGGCGCCGTCGAAGCGCTGCGCGCGCAGCTCGCCGAGCACGACATCGTGCTGCTGGACCGCTACGTCGCATCGAACGCCGCGTACGGCGCCGCCCGCTTGCGCCAAGGCGCGGACGGCGAGTTCGTGCGCTGGGTCCACGAGCTGGAGGTCGAGCGCTTCGCCGCGCCCCGCCCCGACCTGCAACTGCTGCTGAACGTGCCGGCCACCGTCGCGGCCGATCGCGCCGAACACCGCGAACGCCGCGAGCAGGACCGCGACCGCGACAGCTTCGAGTCGGACGCCCCGCTGCAGCAGCGCGTCGGCGAGGTCTACGCGCAACTCGCCGAATCCGGGTGGTGGTCGCCGTGGCTCGTGGTCGCCGGCAGCGACCGGCCGGACTACGCCGAGCTGGCCAGTTTGCTCACCCGCTGACCCGGACTCGCCCGTTCGGCGGTACACCTCGCTCGCGGTTCGGTGCATACCCGGCGACCTGCGGTGACGATCGACGGGTGGTGCAAGACCCGGGAGTGAGAAGTGCAACCATGTGGGGCATGAAGGCGCGCGTGCTCGTGGTGGACGACGATCCGGCCCTGGCCGAAATGCTGACCATCGTCCTGCGCGGCGAAGGGTTCGAGACCGCCGTGGTCAGCGACGGCACCAAGGCGATGCCCGCGCTGCGCGAACTCAAACCGGACCTGGTGCTGCTGGACCTGATGCTGCCCGGGATGAACGGCATCGACGTGTGCAAGGCGATCCGCACCGAGTCCGTGGTGCCGATCGTGATGCTCACCGCCAAGAGCGACACCGTGGACGTCGTGCTGGGGCTGGAATCCGGCGCCGACGACTACGTGGTCAAGCCGTTCAAGCCGAAGGAGCTCGTCGCCCGGCTGCGCGCCCGGCTGCGCCGCACCGACGCCGAACCGGCCGAGGTGCTGGCCATCGGCGACCTCAGCATCGACGTGCCCGGCCACGAGGTCACCCGCGAGGGAGTGCCGATAGCGCTGACCCCGCTGGAGTTCGATCTGCTGGTCGCGCTGGCCCGCAAGCCGCGCCAGGTGTTCACCCGCGAGGTCCTGCTGGAGCAGGTCTGGGGTTACCGGCACGCCGCCGACACCCGCCTGGTGAACGTCCACGTGCAGCGGCTGCGGTCCAAAGTGGAAACCGACCCGGAGCGCCCGGAGGTGGTCCTGACGGTGCGCGGCGTCGGGTACAAGGCAGGACCGCCGTGACCGCCCGCCGCGTGGTCCGAACAGGACTGTCGCGGTGAGCGGGCGGACCGTGCGCGCGAAGGCGGCGCTGCGCGAGCGGGCGCTGCTGCTGCGCGGTGAACTCCGCGAGCGCTGGCAGCGGTTCGAGCTGCTGTGGCGCCGCTCGATGCAGCTGCGCGTGGTCGTGAGCACCTTGGCGCTGTCGTCCGCGGTGATCTTCGTGCTGGGCATGGTGCTGCTGACGCAGATCACCTACCAGCTGCTGGAGGCCAAGGAGCGCGCCGCGACCTCGCAGGTCAGAAGCAGCGTGGGGGTGCTGGAGCGGGAGCTGACCGCGGTCGACCCGAACTCGGACGACGTTTCCGAGCAGCTGGAGCAGGCGCTGAACCGGCTCACCACCCCGAACTCCGGCCGGTCCACCGGCCAGCCCGTGGCAGGCGTTTTCGACCCGGTGCTGGTGGACGGTTCGTCCGCGGCCCCGGGCCGGCCGCAACCGGCCGCGGGACCGATCGGTGACGTGCCCGGTGAGCTGCGGCGGTTCGTCGAACGCGGCCAGCTCGCCCGCCAGATCACCACCGTCTCCCGCGGGCCGAACCAGGTGACGATGCTGGTGGTCGGCACTCCGGTCGGCAGCTCCACCCGCTCGCTGCAGGCGTACCTGCTGTTCCCGCTCAGCGCGGAGCAGCGCACGCTCGACGTCGTGCAGAGCACGCTGCTGATCGGCGGGCTCGTGCTGGTGGTGCTGCTCGGCGCGATCACCAACCTGGTCACCCGCCAGGTGGTGCGCCCGGTGCGGCAGGCCGCGCAGAACGCGGCGCGGCTCGCCGACGGCGACCTCGACCAGCGGATGCGGGTGATCGGCGAGGACGACGTGGCCCGGCTGGCCGAGTCGTTCAACGAGATGGCCGACAGCCTCAAGCAGCAGATCCAGCAGCTGGAGGAGTTCGGCCAGCTGCAACGCCGGTTCACCTCGGACGTCTCGCACGAACTGCGCACCCCGCTGACCACGGTCCGGATGGCCGCCGACGTGCTGCACGCCTCCCGCGAGCAGTTCCCGGCCGGGCTGGCGCGCTCCACCGAGCTGCTGGTCGACGAACTGGACCGGTTCGAGGCGCTGCTGGCCGACCTGCTGGAGATCTCCCGGCTGGATGCCGGGGTCGCCGAGCTCTCGCCGGAACCGCTGCACCTGCCCGAGATCGTGCAGGGCGCGGTCGATTCGGTGCGTGCCATCGCCGAGACCAGCGGTGTCCCGCTGCGGGTGGAGGTGCCCGGCGAGAACCAGGACCTCAACCTCGTCGCCGACGCGCGGCGGCTGGAGCGGATCGTGCGCAACCTCGTCGCCAACGCCATCGACCACGCCGAGGGCGGTCCGGTGGAGATCCGCTTCGGCTCCGGCGAGGACGCGGTCGCGGTGAGCATCCGCGACTACGGCGTCGGTCTGCGGCCCGGCGAGGCGGACCTGGTGTTCACCCGGTTCTGGCGCGCCGACCCGTCCCGCAACCGGCGTACCGGCGGCACCGGTCTCGGCCTGTCCATCAGTTCCGAGGACGCCCGGCTGCACGGTGGCATGCTCGACGCGTGGGGTGAGCCGGAAGCAGGAGCCCTCGCCGGGCTCGCCCCAGGCCTCGAGGTTGCCGCCGTGCAGCCGCGCGTCCTCGGAGGCGATGGACAACCCGAGGCCGGTGCCGCCGGTGCGGCGGTTGCGCGAGGGGTCGGCG
>NZ_JAFRFW010000664.1:0-1635 GCF_017434145.1 Saccharopolyspora sp.
CGTAGGGGGTTTGCAGGCGTGGAGTGGGACATTCACCCCGAGCAGGTCCGGGGTGTGCTGGCGCGGACCGCGAGTACCGCCTCGGAGTTCGACTCGCATGTGGCCGCGATGCGCTCGGAGATCGAGGGCGCGGCCGGGCAAGCCTCGTCCGGAATCATCGGACAAGCACTAACCGGGTTCGCCGAAGCGCGTGGCCCGGACATGCAGTTCGTGTTCTCCCGCATCCAGTCCGCGATCGGCGGCGCCTCGACCGCGGTCGGGGCGTATCTGCAGGGTGACCACGACATGGTCCTCAACGCCCAACGCGGCGTAAGCAACGCTCCGGATCCGCGGGAGCACATGCCAGGCGGGGGTCGGCGGTGATCAACCCCGGTGGGATTCCGCAGATCCCCGGCAACATGGACACCCTCGCCGCACACGCGAACGGACTGCGCGCGGCCGGGACGGGTTTCGCTGACACCGGCGCGGACGTGCATGCCACCTGGCAAGGCCTCGCACCCGCCTACCTGGCGCCGGAATCCGAGCAGTTGTTGCAGGCCACCCGGCCGGTCACCGAGACCGCAGGCAACATCGGCCGCGACGTCGAGGCCGTGGCCGGGGCGTTGCAGCGCTACGCCGACGAAGTCCGCCCCATCCAACAACACTTGCGCGACTTGAAAGCCCAAGCCGAGCAGCTCGTCGCCGACATCCACGCCTACGAAAACCAAAAACCGTCCACCTCGGAAATGGCCGCCTCCGCCAAAACCGGCATCGTTCCCGACAAGGACTGGACCGACGACTCCGACCTCACCGACCGCGACGCACAGTTGATGACCGCGGTCAACCAGGCCATCGCCGACTGGATGGCCGCCCAACGCCGCTGCGCGAATGCCATCACCGGGCTCTACGGCGGCCAGCACTACAGCCCCACCAACACCGACGGCCACCAGACCGCTGGTGAGTACGGCTACTCGACCGACCAACTTTCAGCCGCCGCAGGCAGCGACCACGGCCTGCCCTGGGGACGCGCCGAAGACACTAGCAACCCCCTCGCCGACCTCGGCCACACCGCCCTCGACCTCGGCGGCCTCGTCCCCGGCATCGGCGAACTCGCCGACGGCGCCAACGCCGCCTGGTACGCCGCCGAAGGCGACCACCTCAACGCCGGCCTCTCAGCCGCCGCCATGATCCCCATCGGCGGATGGGGAGCCACCGGCAGCAAACTCACCGGCAAAGGTTTCAAAGCCGCCAAGACAGGCTCCGAAATCTCCGAAGAAGCCGCCGAAAACACCGCCAAGAGCGTCGGGGAGCAAGCCGGGCGGTCACGGCGACGGATCAGCGATCTGCCGGACCCGGTACAACGGCGCATCGAAGAAGGAAATAAGTTTAATCGAGATCGGGCCCCGCACTATCGCCCCTACAACGAAATCACATTGGAGAATGGCAAGCGTCTAGATTCGTATAAGCCGCGTGCTGATATTGTCTCGAGAAAGCACACCCAGCTATCTGATATAGAACCAGGCACGGCGCGCTCATATCTAAGTGAATTCACAAACAAATACTCTCCCGGCGAGCGCGTGGCCGACACACCCAAGGCGCGCGCAGAGTATCCGGAACTCGTCGGAAAACGAATTCGTGGCGACCAGGTACTCGAAG
>NZ_JAFRFW010000665.1:0-13056 GCF_017434145.1 Saccharopolyspora sp.
CCCGCGCTGGCGGCCGCGCACGTCGGTGTGGCGATGGGCCGCGCCGGGTCGGACCTGACGCTGCGGACCGCGGACGCGGTGGTGGTCCGCGACGAACTCGCGGCGGTGCCGAAGGTCGCCGGACTGGCACGGCGTGCTCGGCGGCTGGTGCGGCAGAACCTGGTCGTCGCCGGTTCGTTCATCGCCGTGCTGGTGGTGTGGGATCTCGTCGGCGAGTTGCCGTTGCCGCTGGGCGTGGCCGGGCACGAGGGTTCCACGGTGCTGGTCGGGCTCAACGGGTTGCGGCTGCTGCGCGCCGCGGCGTGGCGGTGAGCTTCTTGCCCGCGGCGTCCTTTGCGACCATGATCGGATGGGATCGACCGTGGCCGTGGCGGTGCACGACGGGTACTTCGGGTGCGGGACCGGCGCGGGCGCGGCCAACCGCGCGTTCTTGAGCGTGCTGGCCGAGGTGCTGCCACCGCAGGTGCGCTTGGTTGTGCTGCCGGTCCGGCTGGACCCGGCAGGTGCCGAGTACCACGCGGAGTGGCACGCCGAGACCCGGGCGATGCTGCGCCGGGCCGAGGTTCATCCGGTCGGGAACGGCACCTGCGGCGCTGATCGATTCGGGACTCTGCCGGATTTCCGCCACCTTGCCGGGGAAACCTCGCGTGTTCTGCGGGAACGCGTTGTGCGGCAAGGGGATTCCATGCTGTGCGTCGCTTTCGACGTGCCGTTCCTGGGATTGGCGGAGGCGGTACCGCCCGAGGTCCGGCTGGTGCTCGTGCCGCGTTCCACCGGCCTGCTGCACCAACCGCACGACACCGAACGGGTGCAGTGGGAACGCCGATGCCTGCGGGCCGCGGCGCGTCGCGGCGCGCGGATCGGCTGGATCTCCCGGTTCATGGCCGAGCATCTGCGCCGGGATCACGGAGTTCCGGACTCGGCGCTGGTGCCGCTGCCGGACGGGCTGCTCGACTCCGAGCGGCCACCGGTGGCGGACGTTCCCGTTGCGGCGCAACGAGGTTTCGTGCTCGCTTTCGGCAGGGCCGAGCCGTACAAGGGATTCGGCGACTTCATCGAGGCGCTGCGGCTGCTGGGTGCCGATGCCCTGCCGCACGTCGTGCTGGCCGCCGTCAGCGAAACCCCTGGGCGAACCGCCTACCAGCGGGAACTCGCCGCGGCGCTGCACGGGCTCCCGGTGACTTTCCTGGCCGACTTCGACCCGGCGGTGCGGGGAATGCTCGGTCATCCCGCGTTGCGCGCGGTGGTGGTGCCGTCCCGCAGCGAACCGTTCGGCCGCGTCCCGCTGGAGGCGTACGCGGCGGGTGCCGCACCGGTCGTGGCGACGCGGACCGGCGGGTTGACCGAGCAGGTCACCGACGGGGTCACCGGATTCCTCGCCGAACCCGGCGACCCCGCGGAACTGGCCCGAGCGCTGCGAAGGGCGTTGCGCTGCACGCCGGAACAACGCGCGATGATCCGGCGGCGGGCGACCGACGTGCTGGCGCGGCACGACTACCGGGAGTCGATCATCCGATTCCTGCGCGCGAACGGCTACCGTGTGCCCATGCTGGCGAGGAGCACAGGTTGAACGACGGGCTGGTGCGCACGATCGGGACGCAAGCCGCGCGCTGGCGAACCGTTGCGCCGCAACGGAATGTGCTCGTCGTCGTGCACAACGTCACGGCGATGACGCGGCTGCTGGACGTGCTCGCGCTGTTCGAAGGCGACTTCCGGGTCCAGCTCAGCTACACGTGGAACGGTTCGGATCCGTTCCCGGACGGACTGCACCGCATGCTCGCCGACCGCGGAATCCCGCTCGTGCCGTGGAATCAGGCGCTGCTGACCCGGTTCGACCTGGCGATCGCCGCCAACCTGGGCGGGCTGGTGGAGGTCGAGGCACCGATTCTCTCGATACCGCACGGAATTCGCTACACTAAAGTTTTGCCGCGGAGACCGGAGACCGGAGACCGGAGACCGGAGACCGGAGACCAGAGACGGGCGGCGGGCGTTCGGCCTCGACCCGCAGTGGGTGCTCTACGAAGGACGTCCCATCGCCTCGGCGCTGGTGCTTTCCCATGAGCAGCAACGAATCCAGCTCGCCGAGGCGGTCCCGGAGGCAGCCGACAGCGCTGTGGTCGCGGGCGATGCCTGCTACGACCGGTTGCGCGCGAGCCTGCCGTGGCGCCCGGCCTACCGGCGCGCGCTCGGTGCGGACGGGCGCACCCTGCTGGTGGTCAGTTCGACCTGGTGGACCGAGTCGGTGCTGGGGCGCGCTCCGCAGCTGTTCGCCGAGCTGCTCGCCGAGTTCCCGGCCGACGAGTTCCGGATCGCCGCGATCCTGCACCCGAACATCTGGTACGGGCACGGCAGCAGCGAGGTCCGCAGGATGCTGGCGCCGCACGAGCGTTCCGGACTGGTCGTGGTGCCGCCGGAATTCGGTTGGCGCGCGGCGCTGATCGCCGCGGACTACGTGCTCGGCGACCACGGCTCGGTGACCACTTACGGCGCAGCGCTGGGACAACCGACGCTGCTGGCCGCCTTCCCGGAGTCCGAGGTCGCACCGGGGTCCGTAGTGGACATGGTCGGGCGAACCGCCCCTCGCTTGTCCGGCGGCGAGCCGGTTCGGCCCAGACTGGACGATGCGGCCAGGACGGCCGGGAAGTTCGGCGCCATCAACGAACTCGTGACGTCCTGCCCGGACGAGGCGGCCGATCGGCTGCGCCGGTTGTGCTACGAGATGCTGCGGCTTCCCGAACCCGCGACCGAACCGCCGGTGCCGCCGGACGACCTCACCGGGCTGCCCGCGCGACCGTGGAGCTGGCGCCCGACGGCGGCCTACGCGCAAGCCGAGGTGCTTGCGGACGGTTCGCTGCGCGTGCGGCGGTTCGCGGCGGAAATGCTGCGCGCCGGGGAGTCTCCCGCGGACAGTCACTTGGTGGTCACCGCGAACCATCCCGGCCGGCGGCTGCGCGGAATCGCCGACGTGGTGGTGCTCACCGAGGACTGGCCGGATGTCGAGCAGTGCCTCGCCGAAGCGCTGGCCGGGCGGCCCGGTGCGCGCGTCGCTGCGGCGGTGGCCGGCGACTCGTGCCTGGTCAGGACCAGCACGGGCGAGACGGTGCGGATCACCGCTGCACGGCCGGGCTCGTGCGACCCGGCGTGCTTCGCCTCCGCTGTGCACGGATGGCTCGCAGCGGGCAACCGCCTCGGCGAGCTCGCTCAGCAGACCGCGGTCAACGGCGCGCCCGTGACCGTGTCCTATGTGGTCGCCGACCGGTACCGCAACGGCACTTGATCGGTCCGATGATCAAGCAGGTAGGTGGTGCGGCGGTCGCCGTCCAGAGCAGTGCCGCGTTCGAGAGCGAGGGCGTTGCCGACCTACTGTCGCAGGCAAGTCGGAGCTGTCCTGTACGGTCGATTTGTGCTGCCGCCCGCCACCAGGGCGGATGCGGTGCGGGCGGACGGGGAGAGAGGCCACGAGCATGATCGTTGTCACCGGCGCCACCGGTGGGCTGGGCAGCGCCACCGTCGAGAACCTCCTCGAGCGCGTGCCCGCCGACCACATCGGCGTAAGCGTCCGCGACGTCGCCAAGGCGCAGCACTTCGCCGATCGCGGCGTCCGCGTGCGGCAGGGCTCCTACGAAGATCCGGCCGCGCTGCGCAACTCGTTCGCCGGTGCCGAGCAGGTGCTCCTGGTATCGGGCAACGATCCGGCGGCCGACGTGGTCGGCCTGCACCGCAACGCCATCGAGGCCGCCGTCGCGGCCGGTGCCCGGCGGATCCTATACACGAGCCAGCAGGCCGCGGTGCCCGGCAACCCGTATCTGCCGTCCGAATTGCACATCGCCACCGAGTCGATCCTCGCGACGTCTCCGGTCGCTTGGACCGCACTGCGCAACGGCGCCTACGGCCCCCTCGACCAGGTACTCGGCCCGTGGCAGCAGACCGGTGAGATCGCCCGACCGCAAGACGGTCCCGTCCCGTACACCGACCGCGCGGACGTGGCCGAGGCCACCGCGGTCGTCCTCGCCGGCGACCGCGCCTTCGACGGCCCGATCACGCTCACCGCGCCAAGGGCCGTCACCTTCGACGATCTCGCGGCGATCGCCTCCGACCTGACCGGGCGCACCATCGAGCGCACCGTCCTGGACGACGAACAGTGGGTCGCCGAGGAGATCACGAACGGCGTGCCGGAACAGGCGGCCCGCCTCATGCTCACCTGGTACCAGGCCGGCCGCGACGGCTACTTCGCAGCGGCCGATCCGCTGATGACCGAGCTCCTCGGTCGCGAGCCCAGCAGCGCCACCGACCGGCTCGCGGCCGACATCGCCGCCTGAAGCTCTAAGAAGTTCTTTCAGAATGATTTGCGTAGCGGTGCCGGTAGCGGAACCTCAGCGGCTCCGCCGCTGACAAGACAAGACCGAAAATCATACTGAAACGACTCCTAAGACCGCGGCGGACCGTCCTGATCGGCGCGGTCCCACAGCGCTTGCGCGCGCTGCTGTCCGAGCACGGTCGCGACTTCAGCGGCTTCCCGCGCGCACGTGCTCGCCGCTTCCCGATCGCCGAGCCGTTCGTGGATCTCGCCGAGCAGCTCCAGCGCATCGACCCGCCAATCGGGAATCCGCAGCCGCACGAAGGAATCCAGCGCGAGCCGAGCCTGCTCCAACGCGGCCGCGGGCTCCGCCGTGCGCAGCTGCGCCTGTGCCAGCGGCAGCAGCACCTTGGCCACGTTCCCGGGCTCACCGAGGTCTTCGAAGACCTCGGCGGCGTCCCGCAACAACTCCTGCGCCTCCGCGAACCGGCCGAGCCGCACCAGGACCCGGCCCGCGTGCATCCCGTGGAGCGCAAGCGGGCGCCGCCGGCGCTGCGCCGCGAACCGCTCCGACACGATCGCCTTGGAGCGGTCGAAGCATTCCAGCGCGGCGTCGAGCGAACCCGTCCGTTCCAGCACGAACCCGGCCCACTCGGTGGCGCTCTGCTCGCCCCACGCATCTCCGTGCGCCACCGCGAGCGCACGCGCCCGCTCGAACTGCTCCGCGGCGGCGGAATCCTCGTGCACCGCGAACAACGCGGCGCCGTACTGCCAGCGCATCCGAGCTTGCGCCGCCGGGTCGGCGATCTCCTCCGCGGCGGAAACGCCGAGTTCGTGGCTGTCCAGCCAATCCCCGTACAGCGCGCGGTCCGAGTAGTACGGGTGCAGGCTTTCGCACAGCTGCCACACCTGTTCCCACATCGCGAGGTCGGCGGCGGTGCGCACCGCGGCGAGCAGGTTCGGCCGTTCCTCGGCGAGGTCCCGCAGCGCCTCCCCGCGCGCGTCCGGTCCACTGTGGGCAGTGGGCACCGCGGCGTAACGCTGCTCGCTGATCCGGCGCCGCCCGGACAGCACCTTGTCCCGCCCGATCGCGAATTCGTGGTAGTCCACGACCATCCTGGTCAGCGCCGCGGCGAGCTCGCCCGCGTCGCCCGCTTCGCGGCCGCGGTCGGCGACGTACAGCCGGGTGAGCGCGTGGAACCGGTAGCGCCCGCCCGTCCTGCTCAGCAGCCGCAGGCGCTGCAGGTCATCCAGCAGTTCGGTGGTCTCGAACTCCGGCAGGTCGAGCATCGCGGCGGCCGTGCGCGCCGAGAACGTGGCACCGGGATGCGCCCCCAGCAGCCGGAAAGCGCGTTCTTGCGCGGCGGACAACTCCTCGTGCACCGCTTTGAACGCGACCTCGGAGAGCTCGGCCCCGTCGTCGAACCGCAGCCGCGGCAGCAGCCCGCGGGACAGGATTCCGTCCACATAGGAGGCGAGCGGTACCCGCCCGGCGAGCTTGCCGCGCAGCAGATCCAGCGCCAGCGGGTGCCCACCGCAGGCGTTGGCCACCTTGCGCAGCGCCGCGCGGTCGTCGTCCGAAACCGGTTCGCCGAGATCGCGCCCGGCCAGCGCCTCCGCGTGCTCCGAGCCGAACGGTTCGACCGGCACCGAGACCGCGTCCAGCCCGAGGGTTTTGCGCGTGGTCACCAGGACGCAGCTGCGTTCCGACGCGGGCATGACCTCGGTGACCTGCGCGGTGCTGGCCGCGTCGTCGAGCACCACCAGCATCCTGCGGCCGCTGGTCAGGTTGCGGAAGACCGCCTGGCGATCGGCCGTCCGCACCGGAGTCATCGCGGGCGGAACACCCAGCTGGGCCAGGAACCCGCCGAGCAACTCGTCGGCACCGGCAGGGCCGCCCGGAGCGGAAGCCGCCAGGTCGGCGAACAGCGCTCCGTCCGGGAACAGGTGCTTGTTCGACCGGCCCCAGTGCACCGCCAGCGTCGTCTTGCCGACCCCCTGCATCCCGGGCAGCAGCGCAAGCAGCTGGGTTCCGGCGGCCTCGGCCGCGCGCAGGAGCTCGTCGAGCTTGCCGGACTCGTGCTCGCGGTCGAGGAATCCGGTGGGTTTCGCGGGCAGCGTGTCCGGTATCGCCGGGCCCGCGTGCTCGGACGACCCGAAGATGATCCGCTCGGCGTTGATCACGCCCGCCTGCACGAAATTTCCGTGCACCTGCGAGTTGTTGGAGTTGTGCCAGGCAGGATCGCCCATCGCCGCCCCCGGGAGGTCGTTGATCTTCTCCGGGTGCGACCTTACCGCGGGCGAAACGCGCACGGTGATCGATCGATCACCCGCGTTTGCCGCTGTCGCGAGTGGATACTCCGGGGCCGGTGCACCGGCACGGGCACCGCAGCTGCCGGGCGGGCGGCAACCGACCAGGAGCAGGAGGAATCCGGCGAATGAGCGCTGCGCAGCAGCCCGGTGAACCGCGGGACGACGCGAGCCCGGACGAGCACGACGGTTCGTCCGGCCCGGAAACCGATCGGGATCGGCGAACAGCTGACTCGAGTTCGGCGGGCTCGAACTCGGCGAGCCGAGATGCGTCGGACAACACGGCGGACGAGAACGCAGCGGACCCGGGCGCAGCCGACGAAGACGCCGCCGACCAGGACACCGCGGCTCCGGACACCGCGAACCAGGGCGAAGCGAGCCGAGACCGGACGGCCCCGGACGAAGCGCAGCGGGAGCAGGACGAGACGGCCGGAGGCTCGGCCGGCACCGATCGCGACGAGATCGACCACCGCAGCAGCGAGGAGTCGCAGCGAGAAGCATCGGAAACCGGCGAGCCGGACCGCACGCTGGGCCTGGTCGCCGACCCGGACATGCCGGAACGGGTGGCCCGCTACCTCGCCGAGGAACTGCCGGAGCTGCTGGGCGACACGCACACCTGGCGCGTCGAGGTCGATGTGGACCCGGTGACCGCCGGCCGCCGCAACACCCGGGACATCCTGCGCTCCACCCGGGAGCGGATGGACCAGCACGACTGGGACTACGCGATCTGCCTGACCGACCTGCCGGTGCGGGCGAACCGCAGACCGGTCGTGGCGGACGCGAGCATCGACGAGCGCGTGGGCGTGGTCTCGCTGCCCACGCTCGGCGGCACCCAGCCGTACCGCCGGTCCCGGCAGGTCGTGCTGCAGCTGATGGACGAGCTCAACTGCGACGACGACGGCGGGGAGAACCGGCACGGGCTGGACAGCAAGCTCACCGAGCTGGTCGCCCCGATCCACCGGGAAAGCCGGGACCAGGACGGCGAGGTCGACGTGCGCTACTCCGCCACGCGAACGCGCGGGCGGGCGCGGCTGCTCAGCGGGATGGTGCGCACCAACCAGCCATGGCGGCTGGTCTTCGGGCTGCGCAGCGCGCTCGCCGCGGCGTTGGCGACCAGCGCGTTCGGGCTCTCGTCCAGCACCATCTGGCAGATCGGCGACCTGCTCGGCACGACCCGGCAGGTGATCGCCTCGCTGGCTTCGATCGCGGTGCTGGTGTTCTGGCTGATCACCGCGCACGGGCTCTGGGAGCGGCGGCAGCGCAACAGCGAGCGCGACCGCGAGCAGGTGCTGCTCTACAACACCTCCACCGTGCTCACGCTGACGATCGGGGTCAGCACGATGTACGCCGGGCTGTTCGCGGTCAACCTGCTCGTGGCGCTGTTCCTGGTGCCGACGAATCTGTTGACCAGCACGCTCGGGCACGCGGAGTTCAGCGTCTACGTGTCGCTGGCCTGGGGATTCACCACCATGGGCGTGGTCGCCGGTGCGCTCGGGTCGAGCCTGGAATCCGATCAGGCGGTGCGGCAGGCCGCTTACGGCTATCGCGAGGAGCAGCGCCGCGGAGAACGCAGGCGGGAAGGCTGAGAGTACTCCGCTCGGAAAACGACCGCGATCGACCGGTTGACGCGTTTCCTGCTGCACGCTCAATATTTGCATTGAGTTCAGACGGATCACCGCGATCAGCCGATCTTGCACCGGACTTGGGCGGTGACCTGCACGGATGCGATTCGTCCCAATTAGCCGGAAGCCGAACACGTCACAACATAGTTGCGTGTCGCAACCTTTCGGTTAGCCTCGTCGGCAACGAATGTGAAAGGCATACGGAAAGGTGCACTCGTGACCGTTCACGAGCAATGGGACATCGTCTCCAGCGTCGGCTTCACCGCGCTGGCCGTCGCCGAAGGCCGCGCGATCGAATCCCGCCAGGAGAACCGCCTGATCAACGATCCCTACGCCGCCGACCTGGCCGCGGCCGCGGATGCGCCGCAGTTCAAAGGACCCGAAGCGGCCGAGATCCTGCAGCAGTTCGCGGGCGGCTACCTCGGCGTGCGGACCCGCTACTTCGACGAGTTCTTCCTGCGCGCCGCCGCGAGCGGGGCCCGCCAGGCCGTCATCCTCGCCTCCGGCCTGGACACCCGCGCGCACCGGCTGAACTGGCCGGACGGGATGCGCGTGTTCGAGATCGACCAGCAGAAGGTCATCGACTTCAAGGTCGACACCCTGCGGCAGCTCGGCGCGCAGCCCACCGCCGAATGGCACCCGATCCCGGTCGACCTGCGCGACGACTGGGCGACCGCGCTCAAGGACGCCGGTTTCGACACCGGCGTTCCCACCGCGTGGCTCGCCGAAGGGCTGCTGCCCTACCTGCCCGCGGCGGCCGAAGCGCAACTGCTGCAGACCGTGACCCAGTTCTCCGCGCCGGGCAGCCGTGTCTCCATCGAGCACTTCGCGGGCAACATCGCCGCGGCGCTGCAAAACGAGCAGCTCATCGAGATGGCCAAGGAATGGGGCATGGACCTGCCCTCGCTGTTCAGCGGCGAAGAGCGGCCGGACGCCGATGACGAGCTGCGCAAGCTCGGCTGGACCGTGCGCCACGACCCGGCGCTGGAAGTCGCCGCGAGCTACGGCCGCACCTTCAGCGAGTTCGAGGAGCAGATGCAGGCCGGTCAGTTCCTCACCGCGCACCTGGACGGCTGAACCCGGTCACCGGATCCGACGCGCGATCGCCCCTGTTCTCGGCGGGAACAGGGGCGATCGGCGGCGGTTCGCCGCAGCGGTGCGCTCAGCGCAAACCGGCGGTGCTACCGCACGGCTCAGATTTCGGTGCTACCGCACGGCGCAAATTTCGGTGCTACCGCACCACGAGAACCGGGCAACGGGCGTGGTGCACGAGCTTCAACGCCACCGAGCCCACCATCATGCCGGTGAACGCACCGTGCCCCTTGTTGCCCAGCACCATCATGTCCGCCTGCGGCGACAACCCCACCAGCTCGTCCACCACGTGCCCGCGGATCAGCCGCTCGCGGATGTCGACGGACGGGAACTCCGCGCGCACCGCCTCGGCCACCTTGTCGAGCTGCTGCCGGGCGCGCTGCTCCAGCTCGGAATCCGAGGTGGGCAGCCGGTAGCCGAACTGCACCGGCTGGTGCCACACCGAAACGGCGTGCACCAGACCTCCCACCTTCTGCACGTACTCCGCGGCCCAGCGCAGCGCCCGCTGCGACTCGTCGGACCCATCAATGCCTGCGACAACGGTCTGCGGCATGTCGCTCCTTCCGATCGCGGCCGAAAGTAGATCTTATGGGCGAAATCGGACGGAGGCCACCAGCACACGCCGTTACTGCGGACCGACCGACTTCACCTTCACCTCGGCGTGCCCCTGTTCGTCGGTCGCGGCCAGGTCGACTTCGGCGCTGATGCCCCAGTCGTGATCGCCTTCCGGGTCGGCGAAGATCTGCCGCACCAGCCAGCGCCCGGCCTCCTCGCTGATCATGAGCAGCGCGGGGCCCCGCGCGTCGGCGTCGATGCCGATCTCGTCGTACTCCGCGAAGTAGCCCTCCAGCGCCTCGTCCCAGGCCTGCGCGCCGAACTCCGGATCCAGCTCGCCGAGCTGATCGGTCCAGCGCCGCGCGGCCAGCTCCACGCGGCGGAACATCGCGTTGCGCACCTGCACCCGCAGCGCCCGCTTGTTCTGCGAGAGCTTCGCGGGCCCCTGCTCGGCCGGCGCCTCCGCGGTGACCTCGGCACCGGGATTGCGCAGCCTCTCCCACTCGTCGAGCAGGCTGGAGTCGACCTGCCGCACCAACTCGCCGAGCCATTCGATGATGTCGGTGAGCTCTTCGGTCTTGGCGTCATCGGGCACCGTGTGCCGCAGCGCCTTGTAGACGTCGGCGAGGTAGCGCAGCACCAGCCCTTCCGAGCGGGCCAGCCCGTAGTGGTTGACGAACTCCACGAAGTTCATCGCGCGCTCGTACATGTCCCGGGCCACCGACTTGGGCGACAGCTCGTGCTCGGCGACCCACGGGTGGCCCTTGCGGTAGGTCTCGTAGGCGGCTTCGAGGACGTCTTCGAGCGGCTTCGGGTAGGTGATGTCCTCGAGCAGTTCCATCCGCTCGTCGTATTCGATCCCGTCGGCCTTCATCCGCGCCACGGCCTCACCGCGGGCCTTGAACTGCTGCGCCGAGAGCACCTGCCGCGGATCGTCCAACGTGGACTCGATGATGGACAGCACGTCCAGCGCGTACGTCGGCGAGTCGGTCGCCAGCAGCTCGATCGCGGCCAGCGCGAACGGGGACAACGGCTGGTTGAGCGCGAAGTCGAACTGCAGGTCCACCGTCACCCGCACCCGGCGGCCCTGCTCGTCGGGCTCGGCCAGCTCCTCGACGACCCCGGCGGCCAGCAGCGCCCGGTAGATCGCGATGGCGCGCAGGATGTGCCTGCGCTGCGCCGGGCGGTCCTCGTGGTTGTCGGTGAGCAGGTGCTTCATCGCGGCGAACGCGTCGCCGGGGCGGTTGATCACGTTCAGCAGCATCGAGTGGCTGACCCCGAAGCTGGACACCAGCGGTTCCGGCTCGGCTTCGACGAGCTTGTCGAAGGTCTTCTCGCTCCAGGACACGAAACCCTCGGGCGCCTTCTTGCGCACCACCTTGCGCCGCTTCTTCGGGTCGTCGCCCGCTTTGGCCAGCGCCTTGGCGTTCTCGATCTCGTGCTCGGGAGCCTGCACCACGACGTAACCCGCGGTGTCGTAGCCCGCCCGGCCCGCGCGCCCGGCGATCTGGTGGAACTCGCGGGCCTTGAGGTGCCGGGTTCGGGTCCCGTCGAACTTGGTCAGCCCGGTCAGCAGCACCGTGCGGATCGGCACGTTGATGCCGACGCCGAGCGTGTCGGTGCCGCAGATGACCTTCAGCAGGCCCGCCTGCGCCAGCTGCTCCACCAGCCGCCGGTACTTCGGCAGCATCCCCGCGTGGTGCATGCCGATGCCGTGGCGCACCAGCCGGGACAGCGTCGTGCCGAACCCGGCGGTGAACCGGAAGCCGCCGATCATCTCCGCGATCCGGTCCCGCTGCTCGCGGCTGGCGACGTTGACGCTCATCAGGCCTTGCGCCTGCTCCAGCGCGGAGGCCTGGTTGAAGTACACGATGTAGACAGGTGCCTGGTTGCCGCCGAGCAGCTCCTCGATCGTCTCGTGCAGCGGCGTCATCGCGTAGCGGAACGTCAGCGGGATCGGGCGTTCGGCGGAGCTGACCACCGCGGTCTCCCGGCCGGTGCGGCGGGTGAGGTCCCGCTCGAACCGGGTGACGTCGCCGAGCGTGGCCGACATCAGCACGAACTGGGCCTGCGGGAGCTCCAGCAGCGGCACCTGCCACGCCCAGCCGCGTTCCGGCTCCGCGTAGAAGTGGAACTCGTCCATCACCACCTGGCGCACGTCGGCGCGTTCGCCGTCCCGCAGCGCGATGTTCGCCAGGATCTCCGCGGTGCAGCAGATGATCGGCGCGTCCGCGTTGACGCTGCTGTCGCCGGTCATCATGCCGACGTTGTCCGGGCCGAAGACGTCGACGAGCGCGAAGAACTTCTCCGAGACCAGTGCCTTGATCGGCGCGGTGTAGAAGCTGCGCGCGCCCGCGGCCAGCGCGGTGAAGTGCGCTCCGGTGGCGACCAGGCTCTTGCCGGACCCGGTCGGGGTGCTGAGGATGACGTTCGCGCCGGTGACCACCTCCATCAGCGCCTCTTCCTGCGCCGGGTACAGCTCGATGCCGTGCCCGGAAGTCCAGGTGGTGAACGCCTCGAGCAGGCCGTCGGGGTCAGGGGCGCCGGGCAGGTGGTCCGTCAGATTCATGGCCCCCGAATCGTCCCCGCCCGCCTTCGGCGCACCGCAGCCGGGGTCGCGCGCGCAACGGCCGGCGCGGTTTCTCACCCGATCGGGTAGCCAGTCACTGTTCGGGGGTGGATCGCCGCGGCGCGGAACGCGGAGACTCGGGGCATGCCGGAACGACAGGTGCGGTTCATCGGCGGGCCGCTGGACGGGCGCGAGCAGGAGCTGCGCGAATCGGAGGCGGTGCACGGGCGCCTGCTCCGGCACATCCACCTGCACGAGGGGCCGAAGATCGTCACCCGGTACCGGCTGCACTACAGCAACGACGCGGGCTGGGAGTACCACACCGAGCATTGAGCCGGGGTCCGATCCGGGGCCAGCGGATCCGAGTCCGAGGAATCCGGGGCCGAGAGATCCGGGGCGGAGGGGTCCGGGTCCGAGCGCTCCGGGGCGCGAGCGCCGGTCTCCGGGGATTGCGATCGAGATCCACCCGGTTCAGCGATGCGAACGTGCGTTCGCATCCGGATGATGAAGTCATGGACCTGATGACGACGCCGCGCGAGACCGGAATCCCGGCGGCGGGATCCCCGGCGACCGGCTCCCTGGTGACCGGCTCCCCGGCGACCGGAGCCCCG
>NZ_JAFRFW010000666.1:0-22274 GCF_017434145.1 Saccharopolyspora sp.
GAACTCGTCGGGCTCACCGGCGCCGCGGGCCGCGCCGCGGGCGGGTTCTCGATGGGCATGCGCCAGCGGCTGGCGCTGGCCACCGCGCTGCTGGGCGATCCGCAGGTGCTGATCCTGGACGAACCGGCCAACGGCCTCGACCCGGAGGGCATCGCGTGGTTGCGCAGCTTCCTGCGATCGTTCGCCGCGTCCGGGCGCACGGTGCTGGTCTCCAGCCACCTGCTGCGGGAGATGGAGCACACCGTCGATCACGTCGTGATCGTCAGCCGCGGTGAGTGCGTCTACAACGGCCACCTCGACGAACTGCGCGCGCAGCAGAGCTCGCGCGTGCTGGTCCAGGCCAGCGACCCGAACACACTGGTCACCGAGCTGCAGGAAGCCGGCAACGAGGTGGAGTACCTCGCCGACGGGCGGCTGGGCGTCACCGGCTCAGACTCCAAGGCGGTCGCGGACCTCGCGCTGGAAGCCGGGGTGGCGATCTACGGGCTGGAGGACGAGCAGGTCGACCTGGAGCAGCTGTTCTTCCGGCTCACCAGCGGCCAGTACGTGGCGGGCGCCTACCAGCCGGAGCACGGCCCGGCGGGCGGCTGGGGACCACCCGGCAACGGGCCCGATCCGTACCAGCAAGCGCAGCAGTCGGACTCCCAGCAACGCGACGGCCTCGGAGGTGGCGCCTGATGGGCGGCCTGATCAAGTCCGAGTTCCGGAAGGTCTTCACCACCAACCTGTGGTGGGCGCTGCTCATCCCGGTCGCCGTGATCAGCTTCGGCTCCGGCTGGATGGGCACCGGATTCGGCACCATCAACTCGATCGAGCAGGAGATCGGCAGGCCGTTGCCGCTGGGCCTGCTGACCATGTCGATGTCGACGAACTTCAGCGTGATCTTCGCTGGGCTGCTGGGTGCGCTGGCGATCACCGGCGAGCACCGCAGCAAGAGCATCACCACGACGTACCTGACCGCCAGCTCGCGCGGAGCGGTGCTGAGCGCGAAGCTGATCAGCTACACCGGATTGGGCCTGCTCTACGGCCTGGTGAACGTGCTGGCCGCCACCGCGGGGGGTCTGGTGGGCGCCGGGACGAACGGGCTCGGCAACCTGGCCGACTGGTTCGCGGTCGGCGGTGCCGGACTGCTCGCGATGGTGCTGTGGACGCTGCTCGGCGTCGGGTTCGGCGCGGTGGTCTCCAGCCCGGTCGTGGCGATCATGGTGCTGCTGATCTACAAGTTCGTGTTCGAGTTCATCGTCACCAGCTTCCTGATGACCTCCGACCCGCAGGGCGTGAGCGCGTACCTGCCGGGAACCGCGGGCAGCGGCATCGTCGGCAACCTCGCGGTGCCGATCTTCATCCGCGCCGCGGCGGGCAGCAACGAGCAGATGGTGCCGCAGGACGTGTTCGACGTGCTGCACTTCTTCTTCGGCGGCTCGTACCACCACCCGTGGTGGCTGAGCCTGCTGACGTTCGCCGGCTACACCGCGGTGTTCGTGCTCGGCGGCTGGTACTTCAGCAGGCGCCGGGACATCACCTGACCCGACGCCGCGACGAACGGACCTCCCGGCAACGGGGGGTCCGTTTTGTTTCGGTACGTGGCATTCCGCCCAGCACAACGACCCGAAGGGGCAACGAACACCACGTCGTCGAACGGGCCGTGATGTCGGGCTCGGGACATAACCTGGCCTGGTGAGCGACTCCGACACGGCCGCCGACGGCGGCGCCGAGCGCACCCGCCCCGGGTGGATCCGCCGGCTGTTCGCCGCCTGCTGGCGGCATCCGATCGCCGTGCTGCTGGCGATGGGCGCTTCGGTGGCCGCGGTCGGACTCGAGGCGCTCGTCCCGCTGCTGACGAAGACGGCCGTCGACGACGCGGTCGCGGGTAGCACCGGCCGCCTGTGGTGGCTGGCCGCGGCGCTGGCCGGGCTGGGCGTGTTCCGCTTCGGCGCGGCGTTCGTGCGCCGCTACTCCGCGGGCAGGCTGGCGCTGGACGTGCAGCACGACCTCCGGCGAGCGGTGTTCGGCTCGGTGCAGCGGCTGGACGGCGGCAAGCAGGACGCGCTGCGCACCGGGCAGGTGGTGTCCCGGGCGATCACCGATCTGCAGCTGGTGAACGCGCTGCTGGCGATGTTGCCGCTGGCGGCGGGCACCGTGGTGCTCGCGGTGTTCGCGCTGACCGCGATGCTGTGGCTGTCCCCGCTGCTGACGCTGGTCGTGCTGGTCGTGATGCCGCTGATCGCGATCGTGTCCGCGCACAGCCGCAAGCGGCTGTTCCCCGCCACGTGGTCGGCGCAGCAACGCGCCGCGGACATCGCGCAGCAGGTCGAGGAGTCGGTCGCCGGGGTCCGCGTGGTGAAGGGCTTCGGGCAGGAGGCGCGGGAGGTCTCCGGCCTGGAGGTCCGCGCGCGGCGGCTGTTCGCCGAACGGCTCCGCGCGGCACGGATGACCTCGCTGCCGCAGGCGACCCTGACCGCGCTGCCCTCGGCAGGGCAGGTCGGCGTGCTCGGTCTCGGCGGCTGGATGGCGTTGCAGGGCCAGGTCGGCATCGGCACGTTCGTGGCGTTCGCCGCCTACGTCACGATGCTCGGCGGCCCGGCCCGGATGCTGGCCAGCGTGCTGGTGCAGGGGCAGGTGACCCGCGCGGGCATGGAGCGGATCACCGACCTGATCGACTCGCGGCCGGACGTGCGCAACCGGCCCGGCGCCGTGGACCTGCCCGAGGTGCCGCTGCGGGTGCGGCTGGACGACGCCGGGTTCGGCTACACCCGCGATCAGCGAGTGCTGGACGGCATGTCGCTGACCGTGCGGCCCGGCGAGACGGTGGCGCTGGTCGGCTCGGCCGGCTCCGGCAAGTCGACGGTGTCACTGCTGCTGCCCCGCTTCTACGACGTCCAGCAAGGCGCGGTGCGGATCGGGACCGCGGACGGGACGACCGAGCACGACGTGCGCGACGTGCGGCTGGAGTCGCTGCGCAAGGCCGTGGGCGTGGTGTTCGAAGAGGCGTTCCTGTTCTCCGACACCATCCGCGGCAACATCGCCTACGGGCGGCCGGACGCGTCCGAAGCGGAGATCGTCGCCGCGGCCCGCGCCGCGGAGGCGCACGAGTTCATCACCGAGCTGCCCGACGGCTACGACACGATGGTCGGCGAGCGCGGCCTGACGCTCTCCGGCGGTCAGCGGCAGCGGGTGGCGCTGGCCCGCGCACTGCTGTCCGACCCGCGGATCCTGGTGCTCGACGACGCCACCTCGGCGGTCGACCCGGCCACCGAGGCCGCCATCCACGACACGCTGCGCTCGGTCACCGCGCAGCGCACGACGCTGCTGATCGCGCACCGCCGCTCCACGCTCGCGCTGGCCGACCGGGTGGCGGTGCTGGAGGAGGGCCGCGTCGTCGATGTGGGGACGCAGCACGAGCTGGAGCGGCGCTGCACGCTGTTCCGCTCGTTGCTGGCCGGGCCGGGCGAGTCGATCGAGACGCCGCACGCGGCTCCGGAGACGACCTCGGCGCAACTGTGGCCGGAGGTCGCGGACGAGCCGGAGGCAGCGCACACGATCACGGCGCCGCAAGGCCCTGGTGCGCGCGGAACCTCGACGAGCAGCAAGGACGCCACTCCCCTGACCCCGGAATTGAAAGCAGGGATCCGACGACTGCCCGCGGCCACCGAGGCTCCGCGGCTGCCCGGCGTCGACGCCACCGCCCCCGATCCGCAGTTCCGGCTGACGCGGCTGCTGCGGCCGATCCGCTGGGGCCTGGTGCTCACCGTCGCGCTGGTCGCCGGAGACGCGCTGACTTCGATCGCACTGCCGTCGCTGGTGCGCGAGGGAGTCGACAGCGGAGTCGGCGCGGGCGATCCGGCGACGCTGTGGACGGTCACCGCGGTCGGCGCGGCGGTGGTGCTCGCGGCCTGGCTGGTGATCAAGGCGCAGACCGTGATCACCGCCCGCACCGGCGAGACGCTGCTGTACCTGCTGCGGGTGCGCAGCTTCGCGCACCTGCAGCGGCTCGGGCTGGACTACTACGAGCGCGAACTCGCCGGGCGGATCATGACCCGGATGACCACCGACGTCGACGCGTTGTCGACGTTCCTGCAGACCGGCATGGCCACCGCCGTGGTCAGCGTGTTCACCATCGTCGGCATCGCGGTCGCGCTGCTGATCACCGACCTGTCGCTGGCACTGGTGGCGCTGGCGGTGCTGCCGCCGCTGATCGTCGCGACGGTGCTGTTCCGCAGGGTCGCGGCGACCGCCTACGCGGAGGCCCGGGAACGGGTGAGCACGGTGAACGCGGACCTGCAGGAGAACGTCTCCGGCCTGCGGGTCGCCCAGGCGCACCGCCGCGAACGCCATTCCGCGAAGGTTTTCGCGCAGCGCAGCGACGCCTACCGGCGGTCGAGGCTGCGGGCGCAGCGCTACATCGCCACGTTCTTCCCGTTCACCACGCTGCTGTCCGAGCTGGCGCAAGCGGCGGTGCTGGGCGTCGGCGCCACCCGGGTCGCCACCGGCGACCTGACCGCCGGAGTCCTGGTGGCGTTCCTGCTCTACCTGGGCATGTTCTTCTCGCCGGTGCAGCAGCTGTCGGGCGTGTTCGACCAGTACCAGCAGGCGCGGGTCGGGCTGCGCCGCATCGGTGACCTGCTGCGCACGCCAACCTCGGTGCCCGCGGCGGCCGAGCCGGTCGAGGTGCCGCCCCGGTTCGCCGGTGAGGTCGAGGTGCGCGACGTGTCGTTCCGGTACCCGGGCACCGACGAGCCCGCGCTGCGGGACATCTCGCTGAAGATCGACCCGGGGACCACGGTCGCCCTGGTCGGGCCGACCGGGGCGGGCAAGTCGACGCTGGTGAAGCTGCTCGCCCGGTTCTACGACGTGACTGCGGGAGCGGTGCTGATCGACGGGATCGACGTGCGCCGCTTCGAACCTGCCGGCTACCACCACCGGCTCGCGGTCGTCCCGCAGGAGGGCTACCTGTTCGCAGGCGACGTCGCCGCGAACATCGCCTACGGCCGCCCGGACGCGACCGATGCGGAGATCGAGGCCGCCGCCCGCGACGTGGGCGCGCTGCCCGGCATCGCGATGCTGCCGAACGGGTTCCGCCAGCAGGTCGGCGAACGCGGCCGGGAGCTCTCGGCCGGTCAGCGCCAGCTCGTGGCGCTGGCCCGCGCGGAACTGGTCCGCCCCGACCTGCTGCTGCTGGACGAGGCGACCGCGGCGCTGGACCCGGCGACGGAATCGCTGGTCATCTCGGCGAGCGACAAGCTGGCCGCGCGCCGCACGACGTTCGTGGTGGCGCACCGGCTGGGCACCGCAGCCCGGGCGGACCGCATCGTGGTGATCGACGGCGGGCGGGTCGTGGAGGACGGCAGCCACTCGGAGTTGATGGAGCTCGGCGGCCAGTACGCGCGGCTGTGGCACGCCACCGACGCGCACTCGCACTCCGCACCGGGCCTCGGAACGGTGCGGACACGGCACTGAGCTGCTGCTACCCGGCGTGTCCGCGCGCGATGCGTTGCGCGTAATCGACCGCGATGTGGGAACCAACCGCTCACGTCGCGGGAATCCGCGGCCGCTGCCGAAACGTTGCGCCGGATGCTCGCGACAACGGTGCGAGGCGTACCGGCGAGACCGGCGACGAGAACGGCGCATGATACGAGCGAGCCGCATCCGGCGGCGAGACCCGGACGGGCCAACTCGGCCCGGTATCGGGGTTTCCGTATCGATCCTGTGACCGAACTCTTCCGGCGGACGTCCGACTGTGTGCCAACCGCACGAATCGGACCGCTAGCCTGGTACGTGAGTGTGTGTACATCACGAGAAGATGGATCGAGGCGAGCGCCAGCCGTGTCCAGCAGCAGCCCTGCGTCACAGTTCGGCCCCAACGAGTGGTTGATCGAGGAGATGTACGAGCAGTACCTCCAAGATCCCGCGTCGGTTGACCCCGCGTGGCACGAGTTCTTCGCCGACTACAAGCCGGGGCAGGCGGCCTCGGGTTCGGTAGCCGCCGACAACTCCGCGAGCGCGGCCGGTTCTGCGAGCAGCACGACGACCGTTTCCGGCACGACCACGGCGACCGCGTCGCGCGGTACCGGCAACGGGCAGATCGGATCCGCCGGAACCCAGAACGCGCAGCAGTCCCAGCCCGCCAAGGCTGCCGAGCCGAAGGCCGGCAAGCCCGCGGAGCAGAACGCGGCGGAGTCGAAGTCGGCCAAGCCCGCCGAGCCGAAGCCGTCCCCGCAGCAGGCCGCGAAGGCCGCTCCGGTCAAGGACGACGGCGCGGGCGAGGAGACCAAGCCGCTGCGCGGCACGGCCGCGGCGATCGCCAAGAACATGGAGCAGTCGCTGACCGTGCCGACCGCGACGAGCGTGCGCGCGGTCCCGGCCAAGCTGCTGTTCGACAACCGCATCGTGATCAACAATCACCTGAAGCGGAACAAGGGCGGCAAGGTCTCGTTCACGCACCTGATCGGCTACGCCATGGTGCGGGCGCTGCGGGACTTCCCGAACATGAACCGGCACTTCGGCGAGGACGCCAAGGGCAAGCCCGCCGCGATCACGCCGGAGCACGTCAACCTCGGCCTGGCGATCGACATGCCCGGCAAGGACGGTTCGCGCAACCTCGTGGTGGCCTCCATCAAGGGCTGCGAACAGATGAGCTTCCAGCAGTTCTGGCAGGCCTACGAGGACATCATCCGCAAGGCCCGCAACGGCGCGCTGACCGCGGAGGACTTCGCGGGCACCACGATCTCGCTGACCAACCCCGGCCCGTCCGGCACGAACCACTCGGTGCCGCGGCTGACCAAGGGCCAGTCCGCGATCATCGGCGTCGGGGCGATGGACTACCCGGCGGAGTTCCAGGGCGCCTCGGAGAAGGCCCTGGTCGAGATGGGCATCAGCAAGATCGTCACGCTGACCTCGACCTACGACCACCGGGTCATCCAGGGCGCCGAGTCCGGCGACTTCCTGCGCAAGGTGCACGAGCTGCTGCTGGGCGAGGACGGGTTCTTCGACGACATCTTCTCGTCGCTGCGCATCCCGTACGAGCCGATCCGCTGGACCCAGGACATCCCCGAGGGCGCGGTGGACAAGACCGCGCGGGTGCTGGAGCTGATCGACGCCTACCGCACGCGCGGGCACCTGATGGCCGACATCGACCCGCTGAACTACCGGCAGCGCAGGCACGAGGACCTGGACGTGCTCTCGCACGGCCTCACCCTCTGGGACCTGGACCGGGAGTTCGCCGTGGGTGGCTTCGCGGGTCAGCAGTACATGTCGCTGCGCGACGTGCTGGGCGTGCTGCGGGACTCCTACTGCCGCACGGTCGGCGTGGAGTACATGCACATCCTCGAACCGGACGAGCGGGAATGGCTGCAGAACCGGGTCGAGAAGCCGCACGAGAAGCCGGAGCAGTCCGAGCAGAAGTACATCCTGTCCAAGCTCAACGCCGCCGAGGCGTTCGAGACGTTCCTGCAGACCAAGTACGTCGGGCAGAAGCGGTTCTCGCTGGAGGGCGCCGAGACGGTGGTGCCGCTGCTGGACGCGGTGCTGGACTCCTCGGCCGAATCCGACCTGGACGAGGTCGTCGTCGGGATGCCGCACCGCGGCAGGCTCAACGTGCTGGCCAACATCGTCGGCAAGCCGATCTCGCAGATCTTCCGCGAGTTCGAGGGCAACCTGGACCCCGGCCAGGCGCACGGTTCCGGTGACGTGAAGTACCACCTGGGCGCGGAGGGCAAGTACTTCCGCATGTTCGGCGACGGCGAGACGAAGGTGTCGCTGACCTCGAACCCCTCGCACCTGGAAGCCGTGGACCCGGTGCTGGAAGGCATCGTCCGCGCCAAGCAGGACATCCTGGACAAGGGCCAGGAGGGCTTCACGGTGCTGCCGGTGCTGATGCACGGCGACGCCGCGTTCGCCGGGCAGGGCGTGGTCGCCGAGACGCTGAACCTCTCGCTGCTGCGCGGCTACCGCACCGGCGGCACGGTGCACGTGGTGGTGAACAACCAGGTCGGCTACACGACCGCGCCGGAGCACTCCCGCTCCAGCAAGTACTCCACCGACGTGGCGAAGATGACCGGTTCGCCGGTGTTCCACGTCAACGGCGACGATCCCGAGGCGTGCGTCTGGGTGGCGAAGCTGGCCGTGGAGTACCGCCAGAAGTTCGGCAAGGACGTCGTGATCGACATGGTGTGCTACCGCCGCCGCGGGCACAACGAGGGCGACGACCCGTCGATGACGCAGCCGTCGATGTACGACGCGATCGACAAGATGCGCAGCGAGCGCAAGACCTACACCGAGGCGCTGATCGGCCGCGGCGACATCACCGTCGACGAGGCCGAGAAGGCGCTCAAGGACTACGCCAGCCAGCTGGAGCACGTGTTCAACGAGGTCCGCGAGCTGGAGAAGTACCCGCCGGAGCCGAGCCCGTCGGTGGAGTCGGAGCAGCAGGTGCCGACGAAGCTGATCACCGCGATCTCGCAGGACACGCTGGACCGCATCGCCCGGTCGCACGTGGACCTGCCGGAGGGCTTCACCCCGCACTCGCGGGTCAAGCCGGTGCTGGAGCGGCGCGCCAAAATGGCCGTCGAGGGCGAGATCGACTGGGGCTTCGGCGAGCTGCTCGCGTTCGGCTCGCTGGCGATGGAGGGCCGCCCGGTGCGGCTGACCGGGCAGGACAGCCGCCGCGGCACGTTCGGCCAGCGGCACTCGGTGCTGATCGACCGCAAGACCGGCGCCGAGTACACCCCGCTGCAGAACCTCTCCGAGGACCAGGCGAAGTTCCTGCCCTACGACTCGGCGCTGTCCGAGTTCGCGGCGATGGGCTTCGAGTACGGCTACTCGGTGGCCAACCCGGATGCGCTGGTGGCGTGGGAAGCCCAGTTCGGCGACTTCTTCAACGGCGCGCAGTCGATCATCGACGAGTTCATCTCCTCCGGTGAGGCCAAGTGGGGCCAGCGCTCCGACGTGGTGCTGCTGCTGCCGCACGGCCACGAGGGCCAGGGCCCGGACCACAGCTCGGCGCGCATCGAGCGCTGGTTGCAGCTGTGCGCGGAGGGCTCGATGACGGTCGCGCTGCCGTCCACTCCGGCGAACTACTTCCACCTGCTGCGCAGGCATTCGCTGGACGGCATCCACCGGCCGCTGGTGGTGTTCACGCCGAAGTCGATGCTGCGGATGAAGGCCGCGACCAGCTCGGTCGGCGACTTCACCGAGGGCAAGTTCACCTCGGTCATCGACGATCCGACGCAGCCGGACCCGTCCGCGGTGCGCCGCGTGGTGCTGTGCTCCGGCAAGCTCTACTACGAGCTGGCCGCGGAGAAGGAGAAGCAGGGCCACACCGACACCGCGGTCGTGCGGCTGGAGCAGCTCTACCCGCTGCCCCACCGCAAGCTCGGTGCGCTGCTGGACCACTACTCGAACGCCACCGACGTCCGGTGGGTGCAGGAGGAACCGGCGAACCAGGGCGCCTGGCCGTTCCTGGGCCTGAAGCTGCGCGAGCACTTCCCGGAGCGGCTGCGCGAGCTGCAGCGGGTGTCCCGCCGGCCGATGGCCGCCCCGGCCACCGGGCTCAAGGCGGTGCACGACGTGGAGCAGGCCGAGGTCGTGCAGAACACCTTCGCCTGATCCGCACTCCCTCGAAGCGGGCCGCCGACACTCCGGCGGCCCGCTTTCTTGCTTTTCGCAGGTGGCCCGCGTAGTCCGACGGCGGGTGGCCGTAAGGTTCTCGGTTGCCGTGCAGGTTGGCGGTCCGGTGGCCGTCGGGTGTGAGGAGGAGCCGGTGTACTTCACCGACCGTGGCATCGAGGAGTTGGAGCAGCGTCGCGGCGATGAAGAGGTGACGTTGGCGTGGCTCGCGGACCGGATGCGCGCGTTCGTGGACCTGAACCCGGAATTCGAGGACGCGACCGAACGCCTCGCCACATTCCTCGCCCGCGACGACACCGACGAGGACTGACCCGCCGGTCAGCCGGGTAGACGACGCAGCGCTGCGCCTAGCTGGGCGCGGGAAGTGATGTCCAGCTTCGGGAAGATCTTGTACAGGTGGTAGCCGACGGTGCGCGGGCTCAGCGCCAGCGTGCTCGCTATCTGCCGGTTGGTGAGCCCCTGCGCTGCGAGATCGGCGATCTGCCGCTCCTGCGGGGTGAGCGGATCGGGCAGTTCGGGCCGGGAGTGCGCGTCCCCGGTCGCGCGGAGTTCGGCGTGCGCGCGGCGACTCCAAGCGGTGGCGCCGAGCCGGTCGAACCGCTCCTCGGCGGAGCGCAGGTGCGCGCGGGCGTCCTGGTGGCGGTTGCGGCGGCGCAGTGCGGAGCCGATCTGCAGTTCGGTGCGCGCGGTGGCGAACGGCCTGCCTGCGCGGGCAGCGATCGCGAGCAGGTCTTCGCCCGAGCCGGTTTCGGCTCCGTCGGCCGCATCGCCGCCGAGCAGTGCCCAGCACCGCGCGAGGTCGAGCCGCGCCCAGTCGGCCGCACCTGCGGCGACCCAAGCCGCGAATCCCCGCACGACCTCCGCGGCCTCGTCGGTCCTCCCGGCCAGCATCGCCGCCTCCGTCGCGTCCACTGTGGACATGCGTTGCACGAGCAGGTGGTGCGGATTCTCCGCGGGACGCCGCAACGCGCGCAGGCGCTCCCAGGCTTCTTCACCGCGCCCGCAGGACAGCGCGAGCAAGCCGCGGATCCACTGCTCGGTCAGCGCCGCGCCCGGTGACGCCGGCCCGCTGGTGGCTTCTTCCAGCCATGACCGGCACGTGCGCTCATCGCCTTGCCCGGCGTTGATCCACGCAACGGCCAGCAGCGCCTCGCAGCGCAAGGCGTGGTGGCCGAGGTCTTCGGCCAGGCGGGCGCTGTCGGCGGCCCGTTGTGCGGCGGAATCCCACTGCCCGAGCGCGGTTTTCGTCACCGCCAGCTTGAGCAGCAACAAGGCTCGCGTGCTGGGGGCGGACCGCACGTGATCACCACGCATCAGGTGCGTGAACAGTTCCGCGTAGTGCTCCTCCTCGCCGATGAACACCGGCAGCAACGGCGGCGGCCACGCCTTCGGATGCACCGCGTCCGAGGAACGCGACCACCACGCCAGCGTCCGCAGCGCCTGCCGATCGCCAACGCCGGGATCGCTGTGCCCGGACACGACGGTCTCCAGCGCGGGCACCGCGCCCGGCACGGATTCGGTGGCCGCGCCGAGCCGTTCGCGCAGCGAGCCCACGGCCCGGCGCAACGAGTCGGGGGATGCCACCTCCCAACCGGCGGTGAGCGCGGTGACGACGAGCCGCAGGGTGTGCTCGGAGCTGCCGGGTTCCGTTCCACCGCCGATCGGCAGCAGGCGCCACCCGGTGGTCCAGGACTCGGTGAAGCCGTGGATGACCGCGCGCATGATCGCCGCGCTCAGCTCCGCATCGCTGCTGTGCCGGATCGGCACCGCGAGCAGGTCGAGCGCGTGCTCGACGTACCCGGCCAGCCAGGCCAATTCGGCGGCGATGATGCGGAACCGCTCCCGCTCCGCGGGGTCGGTGGCGCCCGCGACCGCGCGGTTGGCAGCGGTGTAGGCGTCCAGCACCCGTCCCTGCTGGGCCATCGGGACGGTAGCGCGGGCGAGCGCTGCCGCGGCACGTTCCGGTTCGGTCAGCGAACCGGCGAGGTGTTCGGCGTGTTCGGCGGGCCACTGCTGCGGATCGGTCGCCGCGGCCAGGGCCGCGCAGGTGCGTGCCGTTTCGGCGAGCGTGGCGCGCTGCCGCACCGCGGCACGTTCCAGGCCGGAGCGCCAGGTGAGCTCGGGTGCGGTGCGGACGATGCCCGCCCGCTCAGCCGGCGCCAGATCGTCCGGTTGCAGCTCGAGCGCCCGTGCGGCACGCAAGCACACCGGCAGGGCCGGTCCCAGCGCCAGCAGCAACAGCCAGTCGCGGGTGCGGTCCGGGACGGCCGGTGCGAAGGCTCGGGCACCCCGCGGCCCGATCACCGGCTCGGCAGGCAACGGCACCCGGCCGCTGAGCTGCTCGGGGCTGAGCTCGGCGGCGGTCTCGCGCAGCACCAGGGGGTTGCGCTCGCACAGTTCCAGCAGCCCGTGGACCACGTGTGCAGGCACGTCGCCCAGCACTTCGCGGGCATCGCCGTCCGAACTGCCCGGCACGGTCGTCGAGGGCAGCGTTGCCAATTCCGCGCGCAACGGCCATTCCGCGGCGGCCGTGCACACCAGCCCGAGCGAACGCCCGCCGACTCGGCGGCCCGCGTAGGCGAGCACCCGCGCCGACTCGTCGTCCGCCCAATGCACGTCGTCGACCAGTAGCAACACCGGTTCGGCGGCCACGAGGAAGCGCCAGAACCGATGCCGCGTCGTGGCCACGTCGTCGAATTCTTCGATACCGGTGTGCCCGCTGAGCTGGTGCAACAGCGCGAACGGGGTCTCGCTCTCGTCCGGTGTGCAGGTCGCGGACAGAACCCGTGCGCGCGCCAACTCGGCGAGTCGCCGCAGCGCGGTGGTGCGTCCCCGTGCGCGCGGAGCGGTCAGCACGCGCACCGCTCCGGTGCCCGCGGCGACCGAGTCCGCGATGCGCTCCAGCTCGACGTCGAGTCCGGTGCTCATCCCGCACGGATGCTACCCGGCACTTCCGGCCAGTCATCTGACGGATTCGCGCCCCGGCCTGCCGCACCCACCCTGGAACCAATGCGCTGAACAGCGGAAACAGGAGGTTCCATGACCGCTACCCCGGTTGCGCGGCAAGCCGCCGCGCGCAGCGACGAAGTTCCGGAAGGCGGCAGGCACGTCGTCGACATCGCGGGCACGACGATCGGTCTCTTCCGCTTCCAGGGCGTGCTGCACGCCTACGAGAACGTGTGCCCGCACCAGGGCGGGCCGGTTTGCCAGGGACGGCTGGTGTCCCGGGTGACCGAGAAGCTCGACGCGGACAAGCGCAGCCGCGGCCTCGACTTCGACACCGAAGACCTGCACATCGTCTGCCCGTGGCACGGCTTCGAGTACAGCCTCGCCACCGGTTCGCACCCGGGCCGCCCGCAGATCAAACTGCGCGCTTTCGATGTGGAGGAAGCGGAGGGAACGATCTATGTCCACGTCTGACATCCCGGCACTGGCCGAGCACATCGATCAGCTCATCGCCGAAGGCCGTGCGCACGAGGTCCCCGCCGAGCAGCTGCAAGCCCTCGTCACCGCCGCGACCCGGCTCTACGCCGCGGCGAACGAAGGCGCCGCGCACGCGTCGGAACCGTTGCAGGACAGCGCATCGACCACGGACGCGGTGGTGCTCACCTGCGCGTTGCTGAAGGCACGAGACCTCAACCCGTTCGATCTGGCGCTGTGGTTCTCGCGCAGCCGCGTCGCGGGCTGACTTGGAGGCGGACATGACCGAAGCGACTCCCCGGGCCACCCAAGAGATCACCATCCATACCGACAGCCGCGAAATCCTGGCGAACGCGCGGCGGGACATCGAGCGCTACGGGCTCGACGAGTACTACATCGTCGACGTGGATTCGCACCACGTGGAGCTGGACTCGTGGCCGCAGATCATCGAGCACATCGAGGATCCGGTGCTGCGCGACAGCGGCAGGCAGATGATGCAGAACTGGCCGAACGCGCACAATCTCGCGTTGTCCAACCACCCGCCCGGACTGACCCAGCAGGACGTCAGCGGCCGGATCCTGCACCAGGCGTCGCTGGCCGAACCGGTCTCCGACCGCGAGGTGCACCGCGACGTGACACTGGTCCGGCGCGCGATGGACTCGATGGGCATCGATCTGCAGGTGGTGTTCCCGCAGCCGATGCTGGAGATCGGCCTGCACCCGAGCCCGAGCGCCGCGGTGCAGCTGATGATGGCCTACAACCGGTGGTTCACCTCCACGATTCTTTCCGCCGAGCCGCGGATCAAGACGATGCTCGGGCTGCCGATCGAGGACCCGGACGCGGCGTTGCGCACCATCCGCGAGTACGCCGACCATCCGGGAGTGATCGGGTTCCTGATCACCAGCCAGCACTCGATCGGTGTGCACCGCAACGAGTACATGCCGATCTACGCGGAGCTCGAACGGCTGGGACTGCCGATCGGTTTCCACGCGGGGCCGAACCAGGCCGACTCGATGACCTCCACGATGAACAAGTTCCTGTCCGCGCACGCCATCTCGTTCGTCACCTGCAACATGACGCACCTGACGAATTGGGTGATCAACGGCATCCCGGAGCGGTTCCCCGGCCTGAAGACGATCTGGATCGAGAGCGGGCTGGCGTGGGTGCCGTTCATGATGCAGCGGCTGGACCACGAGTACCTGATGCGGCAGTCGGACGCTCCGTTGCTGACCAAGCTGCCCAGCGACTACATGCGGGAGATGTACTACACCTCGCAGCCCCTCGAGATCACCGACATGGGCCTGCTGGAGAGCACGTTCCGGGCGATGGACGCCGAGAACACGCTGATGTACTCGTCGGACTGGCCGCACTGGGATTTCGACGTGCCGGGTCGCATCATGGGCATCCCGTTCCTTTCCGAGCAGGGCAAGCGAAACGTCCTGGGCGAGACGGCCCGCAAGGTCTTCGGACTCTGAGCCGGAGGCGTATGGGCTGAGGGGTCTGAGCTGGGCACGTCCGAACCGCGGACGCCGAGCGGTGTGGTCAGCGGAGCCGGTGACCACCGCGCCACACCGCGTACGTGAGCGGGACGCCGGGCCGGTAGGCGAGCCACGCGGCACTGGGTGCGTCGAGCACGTGCACATCGGCGCGAGCTCCTGGCCGCAGCACGCCTACCGCGCCGTCTCCCCTCTCCCGGCGCAGCGCTCGCGCCCCGCCCCAGGTCGCCGCGCGGACGGCTTCGGGCACGGTCATCCGCATTTGCAGCACGGCGGTGGTGACGCAGAACGCCATCGACGTCGTGTAGGACGACCCGGGGTTGCAGTTCGACGCGAGGGCCACCGTCGCGCCCGCGTCCAGCAGTTCCCGGGCAGGTGGCAACGGCTGGCGGGTGGACAGATCGCACGCGGGCAGCAAGGTCGCCACCGTCTCGGAGCCCGCGAGCGCGGCGACGTCGTCCCCGTCCAGGTACGTGCAGTGGTCCACGCTGGCCGCGCCCAGCTCGGCGGCCAGCTGCACGCCCGGTCCCGGCCCGAGCTGATTTCCGTGCACCCGCAGCCCCAGTCCGCGTTCGGCGGCCGCGGTCAGCACGCGTCTGGATTGTTCGGCGTCGAACGCGCCGCGCTCGCAGAACACGTCGCACCAGCCCACGTGATCGGAAACCGCGTCCAGCATCTCGCCGCAGACCAGGTCGAGGTACTCGCCGGGATCCCATCCGGGCGGCACGAGATGTGCGCCGAGGAAGGTGACCTCGTCGGCCTCACCCGCGGCCAGCCGCGCGGCGCGCACTTCGTCCTCGACGGTGAGTCCGTACCCGGTCTTGGTCTCCAAGCAGGTCGTGCCTTGCGAAACGGCCTCGGCCACGTGTCCGCGCAGCGTGCTGGCGAGCGCGTCGCCGGACGCGGCACGAGTGGCTTCCACCGTGGTCGCGATGCCTCCGGCCGAGTAGGGCTCGCCGTTCATCCGGGCGGCGAACTCGGCTGTCCGCTCCCCGGCGAACACGAGGTGCGTGTGGCTGTCCACCCAGCCGGGCAGCACGGCCCGGCCTTCGACGTCGATGGCGTGGTCGGCGGCCGGAGCGCGCGCCGCGGGACCCGCCCACGCGATGCGGTCGCCTTCGCACACCAGCGCGGCGTCGCGGAGTTCGCCCAGTGCGTCGTCGTTCGTGACCAGCTCACCGATTCCGGTGATAACAGTGGATGCCATCGCTGCCCATCTCCAGTGCTTGATCAACGATCAGCGCTGATCCCGGTCGTGCTGTTCCGGTCGTCCCGTCCGGTCATGTCCCGTGCAGCTCCTCGATGACCGCGCCGAGTCGCTGCGCGGCATCGGGAAACCGTTCGTGCGCGCCGTTCCGGACGACGTGCTCGCCGTCGGCCACGACGTGCCGAACGTCGTCCGCCCGCGCGTGCACGGGCACCGCCGCCATCGGCACCCCGGCCAATCGCGGCCCGTCGAGCGCGACCGAGACCAGATCCGCGCGGCAGCCGGGTGCGATGCGTCCGGCATTCCAGCCCAGGCCGCGGTGCGCCGTGGCCATCGCGAGTTGCGCGTTCGTGGTGAAGTGACCCCGGTTCTCCGCACGTAGTCGCTGTCCGGCCTCCACGGCTTGCGCCTCGCCGAGCACGTCGAGCACGGAGTGCCCGTCGCTGCCGACCGAGAGCGGACTTCCCGCGGCGGCCAACGCCGAGGCCGGGCCGATGCCGTCACCGAGGTCAGCCTCGGTCGTCGGGCACAGGCAAACCCCGGTGCCGCTGCCGCCGAGCACCGCGATGTCCCGTTCGTCGAGGTGCGTTGCATGCACCGCGGTGGTCCCGGGCCCCAGCGCTCCGAGCGATTCGAGCAGTTGAGCCGGGGTGCACCCGTGCGCGGCGAGGCACGCCTCGTTCTCCTTGCGCTGCTCGGATAGGTGGACGTGCAGCGGTGCGCCGGCCCGCCGCGACCACTCCGCGACGACGGGAACCTGTTCGGCGGGCACCGCGCGCACCGAATGCACGGCCGCGCCGAGCCGCACCCGCTGACTGTCCACTGTGAACTCCTCGAGGCGATGCGCCCAGGAGTCGGCATCGGCATCGGCGAACCGCCGCTGCACACCCTCCGCGGGAGCACCGAACCCGGCGGACAAGTAGCACGTGTCCAGCAGCGTCAGCCGGATCCCGGCGTCTTCGGCCGCCGCCACGAGCGCGGCCCCCATCGCGGTCGGATCGTCGTAGCGGCCACCGCTGGGGTGGTGCAGGTAGTGGAACTCACCGACGGAGGTGATCCCGGCCAGCACCATCTCGGCGTACACGGCCGCCGCAAGCCGCCGGTACGACTCCGGATCCAGCCGATCCGCGACCGCGTACATCGTTTCCCGCCAGGTCCAGAACGTGCCGCGCCCGCCGGTCCGCCCGCGCAATGCCCGGTGGAAGGCGTGCGAATGCCCGTTCGCGAGCCCCGGCAGGCTCAGCCCCGGCAATCGCCGCGCACCGGCGGGCGGAGTGTCCACAGTGGTCACATCGCGGATCAGCGGGCCGTCGACGTCGACGAGCACCCCGGCTCGCGGCGCACCGTCCAGCCAGGCCCATTCGCACCAGAACATCAGCCGGCCCACGCTTCCAGAACGCGCGCCAGCGCCGCCACTCCGGCTTCGCAGTCGGCCGGTTCGGCGTGCTCCTGCGGCGCGTGGCTGATGCCGGTCGGGTTGCGCACGAACAGCATTCCGGTCGGGACCTGCGCGGACAGCACTCCCGCGTCGTGCCCCGCCCCGGTGGGCAACGCAGGCGCGGAGTCCAGCAGCGCCCGCAATTCGTCGCGCAGCTCGGGCCGGAAGTGCACTTCGTCGCCGAAGGACTCCTCGGTCACTTCGGCCCGGCAGCCCTCATCGGCGGCGAACCGGTGCGCCAGCACCGACAGATGCTCCACCAGCCCGCGCGCCCCCGCGGTGTGCGGAGCGCGCGCATCCAACCACATGTCCACTGTGGAGGGAATGACGTTGGTGCCGCCCGGACTGGCCGCCACGCGGCCCACCGTCGCCCGCGCACCCAGCTTCGCGGCTTCCTTGCGCACGGCGACCACGGTTCTGGACGCGGGCAGCATCGGGTCCCGGCGATCCGGCATCGGAGTGGCCCCAGCGTGGTTGCCCTGGCCGTGGAACCGGAATCGCCAACGGCCGTGCGCGAGAATCGACGAGGCCACGGCCACCGGGCGGTCCCATCCGACCAGCCCCCGGCCCTGCTCCACGTGCAGCTCCACGAACCGCCCGATCCGGCGCAGCGCGGCGTCGTCGCGGCCGATGCGCTCGGCAGCGGACCCCATCGCCTCCCCGAACGTCACGCCGTCCACATCGCGCAACGCCCGCGCCCGCTCCGGCGCGATGCTCCCGCTCAGCAGCCGCGAACCGAGGCAGGGCACGCCGAACCGGCCGCCTTCCTCTTCGGCGAACACCACGACGGCCAGTGGTCTCCGCGGCACGAAGTCCTTGGCCCGCAACGAATCCATCGCGCTCAGCGCCGACACGACGCCCAACGGTCCGTCGAACGCGCCGCCACCGGGAACCGAGTCAAGATGGCTGCCGGTCACCACGGCGTCGTCGCCAGGTTCACCGAGCCACGCCCAGATGTTGGCGTTGCGGTCGGTCTCCACCCGTAAATCGCGAGCCTGCGCCTGCTCCACGAACCATTCCCGCAGTTCGCGTTCCGCCGAGTCGAACACGTGCCGCGAGTATCCGCCGCGCAACCGATCGCGCCCGACGTCCTCGATCTGCTCCAGCAACGCATTGGCACCCATCGCACTCGTCCCCTTCCAGCGATCTCCCTTGCCGCACCGGGCTTTCCGGCGCCCACGAGCCCATGAAACACGCGTTCGATCCGAGGCGCACGGATGATCACCCGCACCGGCGATCCGTCGGCGTGTCGGCCGCTTTCCCGCGATCGCCCGGTAGCGGGCGGCACACCCGCGCTGCGCTGCACCGACAGCCGGGCCGGGCAGATCGGGCGGCTCCTTCAGCCGTCGTGCGGCATGGGCACGTGCAAACCGCGCTCGGCGGCGACGGTCCGCGCCCGCTGATAACCCGCGTCCGCGTGCCGCAGAACGCCCGTGCCCGGGTCGTTGCCGAGCACCCGCGCCAGCTTCTGCGCCGCGAGCTCCGTCCCGTCCGCCACCGTGACCTGCCCGGCGTGCAACGACCGGCCCATGCCGACCCCGCCGCCCTGGTGCACCGACACCCATGAAGCCCCGGATGCGGTGTTCACCAGCGCGTTCAGCAGCGGCCAGTCCGCCACCGCGTCCGAGCCGTCGGCCATGCCCTCGGTCTCCCGGTACGGCGAGGCGACCGACCCGCTGTCGAGGTGATCGCGGCCCAGCACCAGCGGTGCAGAGACCTCCCCGGAAGCCACCAGATCGTTGAACAGCAACCCGGCCCGCTCCCGCTCGCCCTGCCCGAGCCAGCAGATCCGCGCCGGCAGCCCCTGGAAACCGACCTTCTCCCCGGCCAGCCGGATCCACCGCGCCAGGTGCTCGTCAGCACCGAACTCCCGCAGCACCGCCCGGTCCGTGGCGGCGATGTCGGCCGGATCTCCCGACAGCGCCGCCCACCGGAACGGTCCTTTGCCCTCGCAGAACAACGGCCGCAAGTAGGCGGGCACGAAGCCGGGGTAATCGAAGGCCCGCGAACATCCGGCCGTGCGCGCCTCACCGCGCAGCGAATTGCCGTAGTCGAACACCTCCGCACCCGCGTCGAGGAACCCGACCATCGCTTCGACGTGCTCGGCCATCGCGTCCCGCGCCCGATCGGTGAACTCGTCCGGTTTCTTCGCCGCGTAGTCGGCCCAATCGTCCAGCTCGACGCCACGAGGCAGGTAGGACAGCGGATCGTGCGCGGAGGTCTGGTCGGTGACGATGTCCACCGGGACGCCGCGGCGCAGCAGCTCGGGCAGCACTTCGCAGGCATTGCCGACGAGCCCGATCGACTCCGGGCGCCGCTGCCGTTTCGCCGCCACAGCACGGGAAACCGCGTCGTCCAGGTCATCGGCGACCACGTCGAGGTAACCGTGCCGGACCCGGCGGTGGGCGCGCTGCGGATCGCACTCGACGACCAGCGCCGCACCCTCGTTCATGGTCACCGCCAGCGGCTGCGCCCCTCCCATACCGCCGAGCCCGGCGGTCACGGTGAGCGTCCCGGCCAGGCTCCCGCCGAAGCGCTTGGCCGCCACCGCCGCGAACGTCTCGTAGGTGCCCTGCAGGATCCCTTGGGTGCCGATGTAGATCCACGATCCCGCCGTCATCTGCCCGTACATCATGAGCCCGAGCGCGTCGAGGCGGCGGAACTCCGGCCAGTTCGCCCAGTCCCCGACCAGGTTCGAGTTCGCGATCAGCACCCGCGGCGCCCACTCGTGCGTGCGCAGCACGCCGACCGGTTTCCCGGACTGCACCAGCAGCGTTTCGTCGGCGGCCAGCTCGGTCAGCTCGGCCACGATCGCGTCGAAACTCGCCCAGTTGCGCGCGGCCCGGCCGGTGCCGCCGTAGACGACCAGGTCTTCGGGGCGTTCGGCGACTTCCGGGTCGAGGTTGTTCTGCAGCATTCGCAGCGGCGCCTCGGTGCTCCAGCTCCGCGCGGTCAACGTCGTTCCGCGCGGGGCGCGCACGGTCCTGGGTCCGGCACTCATGATCGGCCTCCCAACTGTTCGTCCACTGTGGAATTGACGGCGCCGGAGCGCACGAGCGCCGCTGCCTCGGCGATCTCCGGTGCCACGTGCCGATCCGGCCCCGGCCCCGGAACACGCGTGCGCAGCAGGTCGCGCACGGCGCCGGTGGCCGCGGCGGGAGCCAGGGGCGCCCGCAGGTCCAGCGCACGGGCCGCCGTCAGCAGCTCAACCGCCAACACCGTGCCGAGCCCGTCCAGCGCGCGCCGCAACTTGCGCGCCGCCGACCAGCCCATCGACACGTGGTCCTCCTGCATCGCGCTGGTCGGGATGGAGTCCACCGATGCGGGCGCGGCCAACCGCTTGACCTCGGTGACCAGCCCCGCCTGCGTGTAATGCGCGATCATGTGCCCGGAGTCCACGCCCGGATCGTCGGCGAGGAACGCGGGCAACCCCTGCGAACGCGCCACGTCGAGCATCCGGTCAGTGCGCCGCTCGGCCATGCTCGCCACGTCGGCGACCGGGATCGCCAGGTAGTCCAGCGCGTGCGCCAGCGGAGCGCCGTGGAAATTGCCGTTGGATTCCACCCGGCCGTCCGCGAGCACCACCGGGTTGTCGATCGCCGAGACCAGTTCGCGCTCGGCCACCGCCGCGGCGAACTCCGCGCCGTCCGCCGCCGACCCGTGCACCTGCGGTGCGCAGCGCAGCGAGTAGGCGTCCTGCACGCGATTGCAGTCCGGACCGCGGTGGCTGGCCACGATTTCCGAACCTTCGAGCAGCGCCGCCATCCGGGCCGCGGACCGGGCTTGGCCGGGGTGCGGCCGCAACGCCTGCAGGTCGGCGGCGAAGACGCGATCGGTGCCCAGCAATGCCTCCACGCTCATCGCCGCGGTCACGTCGGCGACCTCGAGCAGCGCTGCGAGGTCGTGCAGCGCCAGCACCAGCATGGCGAGCATCCCGTCGGTGCCGTTGGTCAGCGCGAGACCTTCCTTCTCGGCCAGCACGACCGGTTCGATGCCCGCGGCGGCCAACGCCTCCGCCGCCGGTCGCCGCTCGCCGTCGGCTCCGAAGACCTCGCCTTCCCCGGTAGCGGCCAGCGCCACCGCGGCCAACGGGGCGAGATCACCCGAGCAGCCGAGCGAGCCGTACTCGTGCACCACCGGAACGATGCCCGCGTTCAGCATCTCCAGGAGCGCCCGCGCCGTCTCCGGGCGCGTGCCCGTGTGCCCGGTCGCGATGGTGCGCAGCCGCAGCAGCATCAGCCCCCGCACGACCTCGGCCTCGACCGGTTCACCGGCACCGGCAGCGTGCGAGCGCACGAACGACTGCTGAAGCGCCGCGCGCCGATCCTCCGGGATGTGCCGCACCGCCAGCGCACCGAAACCGGTGGACACTCCGTAGGTGGGCCGTTCCGCCGCGGCGAGCGCGTCGATGTGCTCGCGCGCGGCCGCGATCTCACGTTCGGCTCCGGCACTGAGTTCGACCGCGGCCCGCCCGCGCGCGACGTCGACGACCTGTTGCCGGGTCAGCTCGCCGGTCACCTGCACCTTTTGCATACCCCCATGGCACACGGCTGCGCGGGAAGCGCGTAAGGCCGGTTAGAGTTCTTCCGTCTGAAATTCCAGACGTCTTGGAGCGGGTGGTGCACGGCAGCAGCGACGTCCCCGCGCTGCGGCGCGGCCTGTCGATCCTGACCGCGCTCGCCGGGCACACCGGTCCGGTGTCCGCCGCGACGCTGGCGCGCGAGCTGGAGCTGCCGCGGTCGACGACCTACCACCTGCTCGCCGAGCTGACCGACGCCGGTTTCGTCGTGCGGTTGCCCGCGGAACGCCGCTACGCGCTGGGCGTGGCCGCCTTCGAGCTCGGGTCCGCCTACTTGCACAACGATCCGCTGGAACGGCTGGCAGGCCCGCTGCTGCGGAATCTGGCCGATCGGGTCGGGCACACCGCGCATCTGGGCGTGCTGCACGGCGGTGAGCTGCTGTACCTGGTCAAGGAGCGGCCGTCCTGGCCGCAAGCGCCCACCAAGCAGCAGCCATCCTGGCCGTCGGCGGACCCGTCAACGCGGCCGCCGACGCTGGTGACGGAGGTCGGCGTCCGGTTGCCCGCACA
>NZ_JAFRFW010000667.1:0-2361 GCF_017434145.1 Saccharopolyspora sp.
CTTCGGCGGCCGCGTCCAGCTCGCCGCGCAACGCGCCGACGCCTTCGGCCCGGCCGACCATCCCGGCGAAGAAGGAGTCCCCGCCGCGCGAACCGGCCCAGGTCTCGCACTGCTCGGCGACCCGCCGCACCTGGCGGGCGGCGGAGACGTTGCCCTGCGCGGCGGCTTCGCGCAGGCCCTCGCTGAGGTTCGCCAGCGCCTCCGGCATCTTCTCCAGCCTGCGGGCGATGGTGCGCCACTGCTCCGGCGTCTCCGCGGGCATCCGGTCGAAGATCTGGCGCAGGTTCTGCACCGGGCTGGCGATGACGTTCAGCGCCGCCATGTCCTCACCCGCGTCGTGCAGCTCGACGTCCAGTCCGACCCGCTCCTCGAACACCGCCTTCGCCGCGCGCTCGCCTGCGTCGGCGGGCTCGGCCGCACGCATCTCGGCCAGCGCCCGGCGGGCCAGTTCGCCGCGAGCGCGGTGGCCGGCGGGCGAGTAGTCGGTCAGCAGCTCATCACCACCCGGAAGGCCGAGCGCGGTGGCCTCGATCGGGTCCAACGCGGCGAGTTCCTCCACGTACCGGTCGCTGATCTGGTGCACGCCACTGCGCTCGGATGCCATGCGGCGCAGGTTATCGCGTCCGCGACGGGCCCAGCACCACCTTTCGTGACCAGCGACGATCACCTCCGCCGCGCGCAATCGGCGAGCCGCGCGAAGCGGTGCCAGCATCGCCGGGGTGAAGCCCTGCCACGGTTCCCGCGCCGCACTCGCCGCCCTGATCGCGCTGGTCGCCGCACTGCTCGGCGGCTGCTTGCACGCCGACACCTCGATCTCGCTGTCCGAGGACGACACCGCCTCCGGCGAACTGCTGCTCACCACCGAAACGGCGGACGGGAAGGTGCCGTTCGACCTGCGCCCGCCGGAACACATGGCCGACCGGGTGCAGGTGGCGCCGTACAACGAGGGGAATCGGGTCGGATCCCGGTTGACGTTCAAGGATCTGGATTTCGACGAGCTCCAGGAGCTCAGCAACGCGCTGAGCCCGTCGGAGTCGCGCTACCGGCTGCACCTGGAGCGGACCGGTTCGCTGGTCGAGCTCAGCGGCTCGCTGGACCTGACCCCCCTGGCCGACACCGACTCGTCGGTGCGCATCGAGCTGACCGCGCCCGGCGAGGTCACCACCACCAACGGCAGGGAGAGTTCCGGGGTCGTCACCTGGTCACCGGAGCCCGGTGAGGTCACCCAGCTCAACGCGACCTTCCAGTACGCGGGCTCGGGCGCCGGCGCGTGGACGGTGTGGGCGCTGGTCATGGGCGCGCTGGCGCTCGGCGCCGTGCTGGTGATCACCCGGCTCGCGCAGCGCGAGCACGAGCACGAGACGGCCGGGACCAGCGCGTAGGTGATCGGCCGGAGCCCGGACCCGTTCGCGGTGCGTGCGCGGCCGTCACGGAAGATGGGGCCGTGCCCATCAAGGAACCCACCACGCAGGAACATCCCGGCAACGTCGAAGAAGTCACCGCCGAGGAGGCGGACCGCTCCCGCAGCGAGGACACGACGATCGAGGACACCGTGGACGCCGACTTCCCCGGACGGGTGCGGGACACCTTGGCCGACTACCTGGCGGGCCGCCAGGACGAATGCGCCCGGCTCGACCCCGGATTCGCCGAGGCCGCCGGTGAGCTGCGCAGGTTCGTGCTGGGCGGCGGCAAGCGCATCCGGCCGACGTTCGCGTGGTGGGCGTGGCAGGCAGCGGGCGGCGACCCGGACGGGCCGGAAGCCGACGCCGTGCTGCGCGCCGCGAGCGCGCTGGAACTCATCCAGGGTTGCGCGCTGGTGCACGACGACCTGATCGACGAGTCCGACACGCGCCGCGGCAACCCGACGGTGCACCGCCGGTTCTCCGATGCGCACGACGAAAAGGGCTGGCGCGGCGGGTCCGGGCAGTTCGGCATGAGCGCGGCGGTGCTGCTCGGCGACCTCGCGCTGGCGTGGGCCGACGACATGCTGCACGCCTCCGGCCTGCCCACCGACTCGCTGCAGCGGGCGATGCGGCCGTGGCGCGCGATGCGCACCGAGATGCTGGCCGGGCAGTACCTCGACGTGTTCAGCCAGGTCCGCGGCGACGAATCGGCCGAGGCCGCGTTGCAGGTCGCGGAGCTGAAGTCCGCCTCCTACACGGTGGCGCGCCCGTTGCAGCTCGGCGCGGAGATCGCAGGCGCCGACGAGGCGACGCTGGCCGCGCTGGAGAGCTTCGGCCACGACGTCGGGGTGGCGTTCCAGCTGCGCGACGATCTGCTCGGCGTGTTCGGCGACCCGGAGGTCACCGGCAAGCCCGCCGGGGACGACCTGCGCGAGGGCAAGCGCACGGTGCTGATCGC
>NZ_JAFRFW010000668.1:0-4575 GCF_017434145.1 Saccharopolyspora sp.
GGCGCGCTGCCCAGCCGTCGAACGCCGCCCGCGCCGCCGCGACCGCAGCGTCCACGTCCGCGGCGGTTCCTGCCGGGACGGAGCCGACCACCTGCTCGGTCGCCGGGTCGACCACATCGATGCGCTCGCCGGAACCGGCGACGTACACGCCGTCGATCACGTGCTCGGTCCGGACTGCCGTAGGGGTCGCCATGCGTTCCTCCCGATATGTGACACCGGCAACAGCACACCGAGACTGGCACAACCGCGAACGCGTGCACAGACCTCGATCGCCATCAGTCGAGGTTCGCCAGGAACCGGCGGACCTGCGCCGCGAACGACTCCGGGCACTCCGCGGCAGGCGTGTGCCCGCACTCCAGCACCACCGGGGCGGGCGCGCCGAGCAGCTCGGCGAGTTCGGTCGCGTGCCGGAGCTCGCGGGCGCGGTCGTAGCGCCCGTGCACGACCAGGGCAGGCAGGTCCAACTCGCCGAGCAACGGCGCCAGGTCGGTGTCGCGCTGACTGGTCAACGCATCGATCACGGCGGAGCGGCGCAAGGTCGCCGGGTAGGTTTCCAGCGCATCCGCGATGCGCTCCGGCACCGGGAGGTGCACCCCGCGCTGCGCGACGGCGCGCCACAACTCCGGGCCCCAGGCGGCGCGGACGTGCTCGATGATGGCGTCCACGTCGCCGTGCCCGCGCATGTTCGCCCCGGTGTCGCTGAGCACCAAACCGGCCAAGCCACGCATCCGGTGCAGGGCGGCGCGCAATGCGATCACGCCACCGGTGGAGTGCCCGACGAGCACCACCGGCGCGTGCTCGACCACCAGCTCGGCGACCCGGGCACCGAGCGTTGCCATGTCGTGCGGTCCCGACCACGCCAGCCACGGGGCGATCACGACGTCCGCGCCGGTCCGGTCGGCCAGTCCGTCGAAGATGGCCGGGGCGGACATCGTGCCGGGCAGGCACAGCAGCGTCCCGGCCGCACGCCCGCTCGGCCGCGTGATCAGGACCTCCTCGGCGGGCACCTCAGTCGAACTGCGGCGACTCCGTGCGGGTGCGCTTGAGCTCGAAGAAGTACGGGTAGGACGCGAGCTTGTACGCGCCGTCGAACAGCTCGCCCGCCTGTTCACCGCGCGGGATCCGCGTGGTGATCGGGCCGAAGAACGCCACCCCGTCCACGTGCAGGGTGGGCGTGCCCACGTCGTCGCCCACCGGGTCCATGCCCTCGTGGTGGCTGGCGCGGACCGCTTCGTCGTAGTCGGTGCCGTTCGCGGCCTCGGCCGGCGAGCCGGGCAGCCCGACCTCGTCCAAGGACTCCTTGATGACCTGGTCGTAGTCCTTGATCTCCCGTTCGTGGATCCGGGTGCCCATGGCGGTGTAGAGCGGGCCGAGCACCTCGTCGCCGTGCTGCTGGGCGGCGGCGATGGCGACGCGCACCGGCTTCCACGCCTTGGCCATCAAATCCTGGTATTCCTCGGGCAGGTCGCGGCCCTCGTTGAGCACGGCCAGGCTCATCACCCGGAAGTTCAGGTCGATGTCGCGGACCTTGTCCACCTCGAGGATCCAGCGCGACGAGACCCACGCGAACGGGCAGGCCGGGTCGAAGTAGAAGTCGACCTTGGGGCGTTCGGCGACGCTCATGGATTCACCCTCCACTGTGCTCCGTGCCATCACGGGCGCTTGTCGGTAGGCGCGGGCGGATTTCGCGGCCCGCTGCTCCTAGCAACTCCCCGCCGCCCCCCGATCTTCCCGCAGCGCGCCGATCGGGTGGGAATCTCCCGGTTTTCCCGGATTCCGGGCGCATGCCCAGCGAAAGTCCAGCGGTGGAGGCGGTTCGCCGACACGCCGGGGCGAGTCGTCCAGGCGTCCGGCGGCCGGACGGCATTCCGACGTGATTGGATTCCCGGCATCCCCTGTGAACCGGCGCGGCCACGGCGCGCCGGAGACCGACCGACCCTACGAGCGACGAGGTGATCCGTTGGCCCCGCCGAACCTCACCCAGGACCAGGCCCGGCAGCGCGCCGCACTGCTGGACGTCGAGTCCTACGTGATCGAACTGGACCTCTCCGATGGTGCGGGCGGGCCGGACGTGCGGACCTTCGGCTCCACCACCACGGTCCGGTTCCGCAGCGCGCAGGCCGGCGCGGAAACCTGGATCGACCTGATCGCGGGCCGGGTGCGCGGCGCGCGGTTGAACGGCGTCGAGCTGGACGTGTCCGGCTACTCGGAGCAGGAGGGGCTGCGGCTGCCGGAGCTGGCCGCGGACAACGAGCTCGTCGTGCACGCCGACTGCGAGTACACCAACACCGGCGAGGGCCTGCACCGCTTCATCGACCCGGTGGACGGCGCGGTCTACCTCTACAGCCAGTTCGAGACCGCCGACGCGAAGCGGATGTTCACCTGCTTCGACCAGCCGGACCTGAAGGCGACCTACCAGATCACGGTGCACGCGCCCGCGTCTTGGAAGGTCATCTCGAACGCCGCGGCCGAGGTCGCCGATTCCGAGCTGGGCCGCACGCACGTTTTCGCGACCACCCGGCCGATGTCGACCTACCTGGTCGCACTGGTCGCCGGGCCGTACGCCGAGTGGCGCGACGAGTTCCCCGGCGAACCCGGCCAGGACCCGATCCCGCTCGGGCTGTACTGCCGCGCCTCGCTGGCCGAGCACCTCGACGCCGAGCGGCTGTTCCGCGAGACCAAGCAGGGTTTCGCCTTCTACCACAAGGCGTTCGGGGTTCCCTACCCGTTCGGCAAGTACGACCAGTGCTTCGTGCCGGAGTTCAACGCCGGGGCGATGGAGAACGCCGGGTGCGTGACCTTCCTGGAGGACTTCGTGTTCCGGTCGAAGGTCACCAGCTACCTCTACGAGCGCCGCGCCGAGACGGTGCTGCACGAGATGGCGCACATGTGGTTCGGCGACCTGGTGACCATGCGCTGGTGGGACGACCTGTGGCTCAACGAGTCCTTCGCGACCTGGGCCAGCGTGCTCTCGCAGGTCGGCGGCACCGAGTACGCGCACGCCTGGACGACCTTCGCCAGCGTGGAGAAGTCCTGGGCCTACCGGCAGGACCAGATGCCGTCCACGCACCCGGTGGCCGCCGACATCCCGGACCTGCAGGCCGTGGAGGTCAACTTCGACGGCATCACCTACGCCAAGGGCGCCTCGGTGCTCAAGCAGCTGGTCGCCTACGTCGGGCTGGACAACTTCCTGGCCGGGCTGCGGGTGTACTTCGAGCGGCACGCCTGGGGCAACGCCACGCTGAGCGACCTGCTGCAGGCGCTGGAGGAAGCCTCCGGCAGGGACCTGTCCTGGTGGAGCGCGGAGTGGCTGGAGACCACCGGGCTGAACATGCTGCGCCCCCGGTTCACCACCGACGACGAGGGCCGGTTCACCGAGTTCACGGTGGTGCAGGGCGGGGCCCGGCCCGGCGCCGGTGAGCTGCGCACGCACCGGCTGGCGATCGGCGTCTACGACGACGACCCGGCCACCGGCAAGCTGGTGCGCACGCACCGCGTGGAACTCGACGTGACCGGCGAGCGCACCGCGGTGCCGGACCTGACCGGGGTGCACCGGGGCAAGCTGGTGCTGGTCAACGACGACGACCTGACCTACTGCACGATGCGGCTGGACCCGGAGTCGCTGGCCACCCTGATCGACCGCATCGGCGATCTCGACGAGTCGCTGCCGCGTGCGCTGTGCTGGTCCACGGCATGGGAGATGACCCGCGAGGCCGAGCTGAAGGCCCGCGACTTCGTCAGCCTGGTGCTGGGCCGCTCCGCCGATTCCGGGATCGGCGCGGAAAGCGAGATCGGCGTCGTGCAGCGGGTGCTGCTGCAGGCGCAGACCGCGCTGGCCTCCTACACCGACCCGGACTGGCAGCGCGAGGGCTGGCGGCGCTACGCCACCCGGCTGCTGGAGCTGGCCCGCGCCGCCGAACCCGGCTCGGACCACCAGCTCGCGTTCGTGAATTCGCTGGCCGGTTCGGTGCTGGACCCGGAGCAGGTCACGGTGCTGCGGGGCTGGCTGGACGACTCCGCGCCGCTGCCGGGGCTGACCGTGGACACCGACCTGCGCTGGAACCTGCTGCAGGCCCTGGTGGCGCACGGCGCGGCCGCGGAGACCGAGATCGACGCGGAACTGGCCAAGGACCAGACCGCGACCGGCAGGCGCCGCGCCGAACGCGCCCGTTCGCTGATCCCCACCGAGGACTCGAAAGAACGCGCGTGGCAGCGGGCGGTGCACGACGACGAGCTGCCGAACGCGGTCAGCGACGCGATCATCGCCGGTTTCCAGCACCCCGGTCAGCGCGAGCTGCTCGCCCCGTACGTGCAGCGCTACTTCGCCGAGATCGACGAGGTGTGGCAGCGCCGCTCCAGTGAGCGCGCGCAGCCCACGGTGATCGGGTTGTTCCCGTCCTGGGCGGTAACGCAGGCCACCGTGGACGCGGCCGATGCCTGGCTCGCCGGGGAGCATCCGGCGGCGCTGCGGCGGCTGGTCTCGGAAGGGCGCGCGGGCATCGTGCGGGCGCTGGCCGCGCGGGAGTTCGACCGGTCCTGACCGGTCTCCGGATGCCAGAAGGGCGGGCCTGATCA
>NZ_JAFRFW010000669.1:0-5177 GCF_017434145.1 Saccharopolyspora sp.
GGAGCTGCGCGGCCGGAAGCTCGCCGGGCACTTCGTGCTGGTGCGCCGCGGCAGCGGGGATCCGGCGAACTGGCTGCTGATCCACAAGGACGACGAGCACGCCGAACCCGGCTGGGACGCCGAAGAGCACCCCCGCTCGGTCAAGAGCGGCCGCACCAGCGAACAGGTCGCCGCCGACCCGCAAGCCGTCTGGCGCAGCGACCTGCCCGCGGCCCGAGCCGAGCAGCCTCCCGCGGCGCACACCTGGCGCCCGCCCGACGACGCCGAACTCGCCGAACTGGACCGGTTGCGGCGCAAGGGAACTTGGCACTTCGCGGGACGCGAGCTGGCGCTGACCAACCTGGACAAGGTGCTGATCCCGGCAGGCGCGCACGAACCGGCGGTCGAAAAGCGCGACCTGATCCGCTACTGCGCCCGGATCGCACCGGTGATGCTGCCGTACCTGGCCGGCCGCCCGCTCAACGCGCACCGGTTCCCGGAAGGCATCGGCGAACCCGGCTTCTGGCACAAGCAAGCGCCCGAGCACACCCCGGAATGGTTCCGGACCTGGGACTACGAGCACGCCGACGCCGACGAGGCCCGCACCTACCTGGTACCGGAGGAACCGGCGGCGCTGGCGTGGCTGGCCAACTACGGAGCCCTCGAACTGCACCCGTGGACCTCGCGCACCCAGGACGCGCAACGCCCCACTTGGGCGCTGTTCGACATCGATCCCGGCGACCGGACATCCTTCGCGGACGTGCTGGTGCTGGCCCGGCTGCACCGCACCGCGCTGGAACACCTCGGCGTGCAGGCCCGGCCGAAGGTCACCGGGCAGCGCGGCATCCAGATCTGGGTGCCGATCGAACCCCGCTACACCTACGACGACACCCGCCGCTGGGCGCGGGCGGTGTCCGAGGCGATCGGCAGCACCGTTCCGGACCTGGTCAGCTGGGCTTGGCAGAAGGGCGAACGCCGCGGCAAGGCCCGGCTGGACTACACCCAGAACGTGCTGAACAAGACGCTGGTCGCGCCCTACAGCCCGCGCCCACGGCCTGGCGCACCGGTCTCGGTGCCGATCGAGTGGGACGAACTCGACGACCCGGAGCTGGCGCCGGACCGCTGGAGCGTGCGCACCGTGTTCGACCGGCTGGCCGAGGTCGGCGACCCGTTCGCCGCGCTGCTCGGAGTCCGCCAGCGACTGCCCGACCCGTGATCACGTCGTGCGGCTTCGGCTCGCGCATCGGCGCGATCGGTCGCCGAAGCTCGCCGCCGATCGCGGACTCCCCGGTCGGCAATGCCCGCTCATGCGAGCAGCGGACCGTGTCGCTTCCCACGTCCATTTCCTGGAAATCGTGTCCCGATGGGTGGTCAGCCCGAGTTAGGCTGCGCAGGTTCGAACGCGGGCAGGTTCGAACGAGGGCAGGTCCACGAGGAGGTTCCGGGCCATGGCGGTCGGACACGTTTCCAGCGGCGTCGCGGAAAACCGCAACTCCACGCGCCAGGTCGTGGTGGCCAGTCTCGTCGGGACCTCCATCGAGTTCTACGACTTCTACGTCTACGCCACCGCTGCCGTGCTGGTGTTCCCGAAACTGTTCTTCCCGGCCGGGGACGCGACGGCGGCCACGCTGCAGTCGCTGGCCACGTTCGCGATCGCGTTCGTCGCCCGGCCGGTCGGTTCCGCGCTGTTCGGGCACTTCGGCGACCGCATCGGCCGCAAGTCCACTTTGGTCGCTTCGCTGCTGACGATGGGGATCTCCACCGTCCTGATCGGACTCCTGCCCGGTTACGGCTCGATCGGCGTGGCAGCGCCGCTGCTGCTGGCGCTGTGCCGGTTCGGGCAGGGCATCGGGCTCGGTGGTGAGTGGGGCGGCGCCGCGCTGCTGGCCACCGAGAACGCGCCCGCGGGCAACCGGGCCTTCTTCGGGACCTTCCCGCAGCTGGGCGCTCCGATCGGGTTCTTCGTGGCGAACGGCCTGTTCCTGCTGCTGTCCGAGGTGATGGACGACGCGACGTTCCTGTCCTGGGGCTGGCGGGTGCCGTTCCTCGCCTCGGCGGTGCTGGTCGCGGTCGGGTTGTGGGTGCGGCTGAGCCTGCACGAGACCCCGGCGTTCGCGAAGGTCGTGCAGGCAGGCGACCGGGCCAAGGTGCCGTTCGTGCAGGTGTTCCGGACCGGCTTCACCGGCCTCGTGCTCGGCACGTTCATCATGCTGGCGACCTACGTGCTGTTCTACCTGATGACCGTGTTCACGCTGTCCTACGGCACCGCGGAGGGCGGGCTGGGCTACAGCCGCTCCGAATTCCTGGTGCTGTTGCTGGTCGGCGTCGTGTTCTTCGGGCTGACCGTGCCGATCGCCGGCCGGCTCGCCGACCGGTTCGGCCGGCGGCCCACGCTGCTGGTCGTCACCACCGCGATCATCGCGTTCGGCCTGCTGATGGGGCCGTGGTTCGGCTCCGGTTCGCTGCCCGCGGTGCTGTCGTTCCTCGTCGTCGGACTGGGGTTGATGGGCCTGACGTTCGGGCCGATGGGCGCGGTGCTGCCCGAGCTGTTCCCGACCGCGGTGCGCTACACCGGGGCGTCGGTGTCCTACAACATCGCGAGCCTGCTCGGCGCGTCGGTCGCGCCGTACATCGCGACGTGGCTGGCCAGTTCCCACGGGCTCGGCTGGGTCGGGGTGTACTTGGCGGCGATGGCGGTGCTGACGCTGATCGCGCTGCTGGTGAGCCGGGAGACCAAGGAATCCGCACTGGATTGATCTCGGCCGTCCGGCCGGATGTTCCGGCCCGAAGGCCGAGGCGCGGCACTCGCGTTCGTCCATAGCCTTGCCGGCGCAACCCACTGCGCAGCGAGAGGAGAACGTCGTGTCGTCCACGAACGTCCCGGCCACGCCCGGGGCCACGGGCAACGAGATGATCAGGTTGTCGGACGCCGACCGGTCGCAGGGGGAGCGGCTGCTCAACGAGCACGTGGTTTCCGGTTGCCTCACCTCGGACGAGTACGGGGACCGGGTCGTGCAGGCCAAGCAGGCACGCACCCGCGGCGAGCTGCTCACGCTGTTCCGCGACCTGCCGGAGCCGTGTCCGCGCTTCGACGAGCGGCAGGACGAGGCGCGGCACGACGAGGTCCGGCAGGACCGGACCCCCGCACCCCAGCCGGCCTCCGCCGTCCAGTTCCCGCGCCGGCACCTGCAAGCCGCCGCGATCGCGGTCGCGATCCCCTGCTCGATCGTCGGTGCGATCACCGGCTTGTTCTACGCGGCGGACGCGCCGATGTTGCTGCCGGTCGCGTTCGTGATCGTGGGGGCGCTGTACTTGGTGCTGCTGACGCTCGGAGACCGGGTCAAGCGCTGACTCCTCAGCTCAACGCCGCCAGCAAGCGGTCGACGAACTCGGCTTGGGCCGGGATCAGCTTGTCCCGCGCGGTCGCCGGGTCGAACCATTCGGCCCGGTCGATTTCGGGGAACGACGCGGTGCGTCCCGAGCGCGGCGGCCACGGCAGCTCCACCGGGTTGCTGACCAGCTGCGCGGGATCGAACTCACCGCGCAATGCCCAGGCCAGCACCGACTTGCCGCCCTTCTGCCGGATCTCGCCGAGCTCGACCAGCGCGCCCGGATCCGGCCGATGACCGGTTTCCTCGGCGAATTCGCGCAGCGCCGCATCGCGCGGTGACTCGTCGTCGCCGTATTCGCCCTTCGGGATCGACCACGAACCGAGGTCCTTGTTCCGCCAGAACGGGCCGCCGGGATGCACCAGCAGCAGCTGCGGCCCGCCGTCCCGCATCCGGTGCAGCAGGATGCCCGCGCTGCGCTTCGCCATCCGACGACCGTACCGGTGCGGTGGCACGCTGAGGGCGTGGAGCGCGTCGTGCTGCACGTGGATCTCGACCAGTTCATCGTCGCTGTGGAACTGCTGCGCCGCCCCGAGCTGCGCGGGCGACCGGTGCTGGTCGGCGGAACCGGCGACCCCACCCGCCGCGGAGTCGTCGCAGGCGCGTCCTACGAGGCCCGCGAGTTCGGCGTCCGCTCGGGAACTCCGCTGCGCACCGCGCTGAAACGGTGCCCGCAAGCGGTCTTCCTCGCCGTCGACCGGGACGCGTACCTGGCCAAGTCCGCGCTGTTCACGGCCGCGCTGCGCGAGTTCGGCGGCATCGTGGAGGAGGCGGGCTGGGACGAGGCGTTCCTGCAACTCGACACCGCCGACGCCCAGCACGACGCGGAATCGGTGCGCTCCGCGGTCCCCGCCCGCACCGGCTTGACCTGCTCGGTCGGCATCGGTGACAACAAGCTCCGCGCGAAACTGGCCTCCGGTTTCGCCAAACCCGGCTCACCGCTGCGCGACGAGACCGGCACCTTCCGCCTCGACCAGCACAACTGGGCGCCGACCATGCACCAGCGCAGCCCCGAAGCGCTGTGGGGAATCGGCCGCAAAACCGCCGCCCGCCTCGCCGAACACGGCTTGACCACCGTCGGTGCCCTCGCGGCCGCGGACCGATCAGCCCTCGCCGCAACGTTCGGCCCGCGCAACGGTCCCTGGCTAGTGGCACTGGCCCGCGGCATCGACCCGACCCCCGTGCGCGGCGAGCCGTACCGGCCACGCTCCTACGGCCGCGAGTTCACCTTCCAGGAAGACGTCCGCGACCCTGCCGAACTCCGCGCCGAACTCGCCCGCCTGTCCCACCTCGTAGCCGACGACCTGCGAGAACACTCCTGCCGCGCAGGCCGCGTCGTGGTGAAGCTGCGCGACTCGCACTTCCGGACCCACTCCCACGGCACCCCGGTCGACCCGCCCAGCGCCGACCCCGAAACCCTCACCGCCGCGTCCCACCGCGCCCTCGCCCGCTTCACCCCGACCCGCCCCACCCGCCTCATCGGCACCCGCGCCGAGTCTCTGACCAGCGACGAACCCTGAACAGGGGCCTCTCGGAGATCGACACCACCCGATGCGCTAAGCTGTCCGCGCACCCCACGGAGGGTGCGGCCGGGACGTGGCGCAGCTTGGTAGCGCACCTGACTGGGGGTCAGGGGGTCGTGGGTTCGAATCCCGCCGTCCCGACCATCGGGTTGTTATTACAACCCTGACCGGAGTTCAGGTTCTCGAGCAGGACCGCGACTCCTGTAGTGGAGGGGCCATCCGCTTTTGCGGGTGGCCCTTTTGCTGTTCCGGGTGCACCAGATGGCGCTGCACGCCACGAAGATCA
>NZ_JAFRFW010000670.1:0-1784 GCF_017434145.1 Saccharopolyspora sp.
GGTGCTGGGACCGGCGGCGGGCGGGGCCGCCTACGGGCCCGCGCTGACCGACCTGGTGATCATGGCCGAGGCCGGGCGGGTGTTCGTGACTGGCCCGGACGTGGTGCGTTCGGTGACCGGCGAGCAGATCGACATGGCCGGGCTCGGCGGGCCGAAGGCGCACGGTGAGCGCTCCGGCCTCGCGCACGTGACCACCGGCTCCGAGCAGGAGGCCTACCGGCGCACCCGCGACCTCGTCACGCTGCTGAGCGCACCGGGCGGGTCCGGCGCGGTAGCGACCGGCGACGACCTGCGCGCGTTCCTGCCGGAGTCGCCGAAGCGGGCCTACGACGTGCGGCCGCTGGTGCGCGGGCTGCTCGACGACGGCCCGGAAGGCTTCGTGGAGCTGCAACCGAAGTGGGCCGCGAACATGGTCACCGGCCTCGGGCGGCTCGGCGGCCGGACCGTCGGGCTGCTGGCGAACAACCCGCTGCGCAAGGGCGGCTGCCTCGATTCGCTGTCGGCGGAGAAAGCGGCCCGGTTCGTGCGGTTCTGCGACTCCCGCGGCATCCCGATGGTGGTGCTGGTCGACGTGCCCGGATACCTGCCCGGCGTCGGGCAGGAGTGGGGCGGCGTGGTGCGCCGCGGCGCGAAGCTGCTGCACGCGTTCGCCGAGTCGGTGGTGCCGCGGGTGACGCTGGTGCTGCGCAAGTCCTACGGCGGCGCCTACATCGCGATGAACGCGCGCTCGCTCGGCGCGACCGCCGTGTTCGCCTGGCCGGAGGCCGAAGTCGCCGTGATGGGGGCGAAGGCCGCCGTCGGGATCCTGCACCGCAAGCAGCTCGCCGCCGCTGCCGAGCAAGAGCGGGCAGCGCTGGAGGAATCGCTGATCGCCGAGCACGAGCGCGTCGCGGGCGGGGTCGGCAGGGCGATGTCGCTAGGAGTCGTCGACGAGATCATCGAACCCGCCGACACCCGCAAGCGCCTCGCCGACGCGCTCGCCGCTGCGCCGCCGAACCGCGGCCACCACGGCAACATCCCGCTGTGAGGGCCGGTCTGCGCAGGTGGTCGGGTTGTGCGGCTGACGCCGCTCGAGAACACACCCGGACACTCGGGCACGCTCCGAACCGCCGGTGACCTCCCAACGGAAGCGGCGGCCCTCGCGCTCGATGCTCACCAGCGCGAAGGCCGCCCCGCTCCGGTCACTGCTCGATGGTCACCTTGATCGCCGCCCCGCTGCGGATCGTCTCGATCGCCTCCAGCACGCCGTCCAGCCCGAGGCGATGCGTGATCAGATCCCGCACCGCCACCTCGCCGGCGGCGATCAGCTCCAGCGCGCGCTTGTTGTGCCGCGGCGCCGAACCGTTCGCGCCGACGATGCTCAGCTCGCGGTAGTGCACCAGGTTCGAGTCGCACCCGATGATCGGCGCATCCTTGGGCAGCCCGCCGAAGAAGCTGATCCGCCCGCTGCGCGCGGCCATCCGCACCGCCTGCTCCTGAGCCTGCCCGGCGGCCACCGCGGTGATCACCACGTCGGCACCGACGTCATCGGTCAGCCGCAGCACCTCGGCGACCGGATCGGCCGCCGAAGCGTCGATCGCGGCATCCGGACCCACCAGCTGCGCCGCCCGCGCCAGCCGGTCGGGGTTCGGCTCGACCAGGAACACCGCCGCGGCACCGCGCGCCCGCGCGAGCCGGGTGTGCAGGCAGCCGATCGGCCCGGCCCCCATCACCACCACGCCGTCGCCGGGCCCCACCCCGGCGAGTTACTGGCCGTTGAGCACGCAGGCCAGCGGTTCGGCCAC
>NZ_JAFRFW010000671.1:0-3188 GCF_017434145.1 Saccharopolyspora sp.
GACTGCTCGGGCTGGACCCGCTGGTGGTCAACGGCGTCCTCGCCGGGCTGGCCGCCGAACTCGACGAGCTCGCCGACCGGGCGGCGGCGTTCGCGGGCGCCGACCCGGCCGAACTGCCCGCGTCGAGTGCGCCCGCGCTCGACCTGTTCGCCGAAGCTCACGAACGCCGCCATCAGGACGAAGTACGGCTGTTCGCGTCCTGATCGCCAGGCGGCCCCGTACGGGCGAAAACCGCGAGGAGGTCCCGAATGAGCACCACCGGCCACGGACACGCCCACTCGCTCGACCCCGGCTTCGCCGGGCCCGACCCGCACGACGCCGCATCCGGCGCGGACCGGCCGTTCCGGCTGGGCATCGGCGGTCCGGTGGGCAGCGGCAAGACAGCGCTGACCGCGGCGCTGTGCCGCGCGCTGGGCGGGGAGATCCCGCTGGCCGTGGTCACCAACGACATCTACACCACCGAGGACGCCGACTTCCTGCGCTCGACCGGTGTGCTCGCGGCCGACCGGATCGAGGCGGTGCGGACCGGAGCCTGCCCGCACACCGCCATCCGCGACGACATCACCGCCAACCTCGACGCCGTCGAATCGCTCGAGCAGCGGCATCCGGGCCTGGCGCTGGTGATCGTGGAAAGCGGCGGGGACAACCTCACCGCCGTGTTCAGCCGCGGCCTTGCGGACGCGCAGATCTTCGTCGTGGACGTCGCGGGCGGTGACAAGGTGCCGCGCAAGGGCGGGCCGGGTGTGACCACCGCGGACCTGCTGGTGATCAACAAGGTGGACCTGGCCGCGCAGGTCGGCGCTGACATGGCCGTGATGCGCACCGACGCGCAGCGCGTGCGCGGCGAACTGCCCGTAATCGAGCAGTCCCTCACCGCCACGCCGAACGCGCCCGACGTGTCCGCGTGGGTGCGCGATCGGCTCACCAGGCGAGCGTCCGGTTGAGACCGCGTGATGGCCGTGGAATCAGGTTTCGCCGCTGTCGACGAGGGCTCGGAGCGCGTCGAGGTAGGCGTCGTACGCCGCGCGCCCCTGCTCGGTGAGCGCGAGCCAGGTCCTCGGGCGTTTGCCGACATGACCCTTGGTGACCTCGACGTACCCTGCGGTCTCCAGGATCGTCATGTGTTTGGAAAGCAGGGAGTCGCTGGCCTCGATCGTGTCGCGCAGCAGCGGGAAGTCCATGCGTTCCATCGGGACCAGCGCGGCCATGATCGACAGCCGGGTCGGCGAGTGGATGGTCTCGTCCAGCCCGTGCCTCGGGTGCTGCTGTGCGGTCATTCCGCGAGCACCCGCCAGGCGCCGTAGACGCAGGGGATCGCGGGAAGAAGTCCACTGAGGACGATTCCGGGAACCGCTCCCTGCGGGAACACGAAGTTCTGCAGCAGCACGGCGGCGAACACCAGCACCACGAATGCTCCGGTCACCGGCCACACCAGTCGGCTCAGCAGCCTGCTGGTCGCTTGCTGCCGGGCGCTGTAGATGATCCCGGACACGGCGAAGACCAGCGGAAGAAGGCCGACGACCACGCGCGGCCAGCCGTCGGGCACCAGCGGCGATCCGATCAGGTGCACCGCCATCGTCACGGCCATGGCCAGCCACACCCATGCGGGCCACCGCGCGACCCGGCGCGCCTTCGCGTCGACCTCGGTGGCGTTGCCCAGCGCGGCGGACGGCGTCAACGGCGATTCATCGCCGGAAGTTCTCGACTCGTTCATGACTCAAAGTCATGGCAATTACTCAACGGATCGTCAAGTAGTTGCGGTTCGTTCAGCATCAAGCTGCCCGCGGGACATCCGCCGCGGTCGCGGCGAACCACGCAGTGGCCGTACCCGCCTCCGCAACGAGCACCCCGGAATCGGGCGGACCGGCATCGTCCCCATCTCCGTGGCTCGACTTCGGTCGAGCTGGTAAGAGGAAGTGGGCCCAGAACTCCGCCGCGTCCGATGCCGCGTGTCCGCTGATCAGCAACGTCCCGGAGATGTACGGCCGGATGGCACGAATCGCGATCACGCCGGACTGGGTGCGCTACTACGACTTCGGCGCCGGCCGGATGCCCCGATTCCTGCAGGACCTGGCCGAGCGGCACCAGACTTGACGGGGCGGGGCGGCCGAGTGCGCCGTTGCAATCCTCCGCTGCCACCGCCGACCCACCACATCACTTGCGAACCGAGCGGAGGTAGCACCATGAGCGCCGAGTTCCCTGCTCCCAGCGAGGGCCTGCTGGTCACCCACTTCCTCACCGTGTCCGACGTCGCCCGCTCGCGGGCCTTCTACGCGGACATCTTCGGCGGGCGGATCGTCCAGCGCGAAAACCCGTGCGTGGTGCAGGTCGCCAACAGCTGGATCATCATGAACCCGGGCGGCGGCCCAACACCCGACAAGCCCGGCATCACCCTGCGCACCCCCGAGCAGTCCAACACCGTCTCGGCCTTCCTCAACGTGCGCGTCGCCGACATCGCCGCCTTTTACGCGGGCGCCCGAGCCCGGGGCGCCGAGTTCCTCACCGAGCCCCTCGATCGCAACGCCGAGATCCGCTGCTACCTGCGCGATCCGGACGGCTACCTCATCGAGATCGGCCAGGCCACCGGCATCTTGCGCGGCATCTACGCCGACCCACCGGCGAGCGGCGATGACGGATGAGCAGACCGCTGATCGCTCCGGCGGGCCGCGCGGCACCCCGACCAGCGCTGTCGATCAACCGTGGCGCAACCGTCAGTCCGCGCGTTCGGTGTCGCCCGACCGGGAGCGGGAGCGGAGTCGCCGGGTGATCGCCCGGCCCAGCAGACCGGCGGCGAACACCACCAGCCCGGCCAGCACGGAAGCCACCGGCAGGGTCGCGGCCAGTGTCAGGCAGCCGGACAGGCCGAGGACGTTGATCGCGCGGGGCCAGCGGCGCTGCTGCGCAGGCTGGGTGAACGCCGCGGCGTTCGCGATCGCGTAGTAGACCAGGACTCCGAAGCTGGAGAACCCGATCGCTCCCCGCAGATCCGTGGTCAGCACCAGCACGACGACGATCGCGGCGACGACGACTTCGGCGTGGTGCGGAACCCGGCGCCGCGGATGGACCGCGGCGAGGAACCCGGGCAGGTCGTTGCCCCTGGCCATCGCCATGGTGGTGCGGCCGAGACCGGCGATCAGCGCAAGCAGTGCGCCGAGGCTGGCGGCGGCCGCGCCGAGACGCGCCAGCAC
>NZ_JAFRFW010000672.1:0-3937 GCF_017434145.1 Saccharopolyspora sp.
TCCCGCTGGGCGCCGTCGCGCAGCGTGGTGTCGTAGACGTGGAAGTCGTCGCCCAGGGGGGTCCCGGCCGGGGTCGTGCGAGTCACTGGATTCTCCTGTCGGCTTCGGTATCGATGCCTCGAAGCGGCCGTCTCGCCGCGCTGGTGGCGGGTTCCTCCGGGCACAAAAAAGACCCCCCGCGAATGCGAGAGGTCTGCGCGCCGGGGGTGCGAGTCGTCACCCGGCGCGCCGTCCAATAATGCGGAAGCTGATGGCCACGCCCGTATGCTGCCACAACCGCTCGCGGCGCCACCAGGTGGGCTGCCATTCCCAGCTGCCGGACGGGCGCGCGGTCCCGACATGCGAAACGGGCGCCCTCCAGGCAGGAAGGCGCCCGCAGCGCAGGAACGAACTCGAAGTCGACCAGGCTTGCCGGCCGGTCACGCTTGGGCTGTCAGGCTTGCTGGGCGACCTCGCGGGAGGACACCAGCGCCGCCAGCCGGTCGCCGATGGCGAAGGTCGCACCCGGCGCCGAGTGGTCCCGGGTGGCCAGGTCGAACGCCACCGAAGCCTCCACCCGGCGGGCCGCCTCGGCCTGCCCGACGTGGTCCAGCAGCAGCGCCACCGACAGCACCGCGGCCGTCGGGTCGGCCGCACCGTGCCCGGCGATGTCCGGGGCGCTGCCGTGCACCGGCTCGAACATGCTCGGGTTGCGCCGGGTGGCGTCGATGTTGCCGCTGGCGGCGAGCCCGATGCCGCCGGTGACCGCCCCGGCCAGGTCGGTGATGATGTCGCCGAACAGGTTGTCCGTGACGATCACGTCGAACCGGCTCGGGTCGGTGAGCATGTGGATCGTCGTGGCGTCCACGTGCTGGTAGGCGACCGTGACGTCGGGGTGCTGCAGCGAGACCTCTTCGACGACCCGCGACCACAACGAGCCGGCGTGGGTGAGCACGTTGGTCTTGTGCACCAGCGTCAGGTGCTTGCGCGGGCGGGCCGCGGCGCGGGCGAAGGCATCGCGCACGACCCGCTCCACGCCGAAGGCCGTGTTGATGCTGACCTCGGTCGCGATCTCGTGCGTCGTGTCCTTGCGCAGCAGACCGCCGTTGCCCGCGTACGGCCCTTCGGTGCCTTCGCGCACCACGACCATGTCCACGTCGCCGGGATCGGCCACCGGGCTCTTCACCCCGGGGTAGAGCCTGCCGGGACGCAGGTTGACGTGGTGGTCGAGCTCGAAGCGCAGCCGCAGCAGCAGCCCGCGCTCCAGGATCCCGCTGGGCACCGAGGGGTCGCCGACCGCGCCGAGCAGGATCGCGTCGTGCTGGCGCAGCTCGGTCAGGACCGACTCGGGCAGCAGCTCGCCGGTGGCGTGCCAGCGCGCGGCTCCCAGGTCGTACCGGGTGATCTCGGTATCGGGAACGACCTCTCCGAGGACTTTGAGCGCCTCGGCGACCACCTCCGGCCCGATCCCGTCACCGGGGATCACAGCGAGCCGCATGAACACACCTCCCGACTAGGCGACCCCGAAACCGCGGGGCTCGATCTGTTGCGGCGAAGGCTACCGGCAAGCCTTCGCGGGCAGGCACGCCGCACCCACCAAGTGGTCCAACCATCCCGGCCGGCGGGACACCCATAGGGGTGAACGACGACGGGCGGGACGACGAAAAAGGACCGCCGCGGCGCGCGCGGCGGTCCTTCGCCGAGTGCCACGACCCGGCGGATCACGGCGAGCTCCCCATGATCCGTTGGATCCCCCGCAGCCTGCCACGATCCAGCGGATCACGCGATGCCCGGCCGGGGGATCATCAGCGGTGCTTACGAGGCCGTTTCATGAGCGGCGTCAGCCGCTTGCGGCGCCCGAGGACGCAGCCGCACCACCGGCGGGTTCTCAGGCGCCTTCTGGCGAGGACAGCGGCCCGGACCTATAAAGACGCCGAGCAGGGCGCCTACTCAAGGACGAGATCCCGGAGCCAGAAGACGTCCGAGGTTCCGCTGGGTGACCCACTACGCAAACCGCTCAAGCACTCCTAATGCGGCTCACTCGAAGCTGACGGTGCGGACGGTGGTCGCGCCCACCGCAGCGCCGATCGGCTCCAGCACACCGGTGTCGACCGGCCGGTCCACCCGCAGCAGCATGATCGCGTCGGAGCGCTCGGTGGTCTGGCTGACCGTGGCGGCATCGATGTTCACGCCGACCTCGCCGAGCAGCGTGCCGACCTTGCCCATCACGCCAGGGCGGTCCGGGTACTCCAGCAGCAGCACGTTGCCCTCGGCGCGCAGGTCGAAGTGCCTGCCGTTGACCTCGATCAGCTTCTCCACCAGGTTCGCGCCGGTGAGCGCGCCGGAGACCACGGCGCGGCGCCCGTCGGCCAGGCCCGCGCGCACCGACACCACGCTGCGGTGGTTCTGGCTCTCCGACGCCTTCTGCACCTCGACGCTGACCCCGAGGTCCTCGGCCAGCTGCGGGGCGTTGACGAAGGTCACCTGGTTCTCCACCGCTCCGGAGAACACCCCGCGCAGCGCCGCGAGCTGCAGCACCGAGACGTCCTCGTCGGCGAGTTCGCCGCGCGCCTCGATGGTCACCGAGGTCGGCGTGCTGCCCAGCACCGCCGCCAGCAGCTGGCCCAGCTTCTGGGTCAGCGGCAGGTACGGGCGGACCTCCTCGCCGACCGCGCCGCCCTGCACGTTGACCGCGTCCGGCACGAAGTCGCCTGCCAGCGCCAGCAGCACCGACTTGGCCACGTCGGTGCCCGCGCGGTCCTGCGCCTCCGCGGTGGAGGCACCCAGGTGCGGGGTGGCGACCACGTTCTCCAGCTCGAACAGCGGGCTCTCGGTGGTCGGCTCGGACTTGTAGACGTCGATGCCCGCGCCGCCGAGGTGCCCGGAGCGGATCGATTCGGCCAGCGCCTCCTCGTCGATCAGCCCGCCGCGCGCGGCGTTGACGATCAGCTGGCCCTGCTTGGCCTTCTTCAGCTCCTCGGCGCCGATCAGGCCCAGCGTCTCGGCGGTCTTGGGCAGGTGGATGGACACCGCGTCCGCGCGCGCCAGCAGGTCTTCGAGGCTGACCAGCTCGATGCCCAGCTGCGCGGCGCGGGAGGCGGACACGTACGGGTCGTAGGCGATCAGCTTGGTGCCGAAGGCGGCGATGCGCTGCGCGAACAGCTGGCCGATCTTGCCGAGTCCGACCACGCCGACGGTCTTGCCGTTGAGCTCGACGCCGCTGTAGGAGCTGCGCTTCCACTCCCCTGCGCGCAGGCTCGCGTCGGCGGCGGCCACGTTGCGGGCCACCGACAGCAGCAGCGCCAGGGCGTGCTCGGCGGCGGAGACGATGTTGGACGTGGGGGCGTTGACCACCATCACGCCGCGCTCGGTGGCCGCGGGCACTTCGACGTTGTCCAGCCCTACCCCGGCCCGGGCGACGACCTTGAGCTTGCTGGTCGCGGCCAGCACCTCGGCGTCGACCTTGGTGGCGGAGCGGACCAGCAGCGCGTCTGCGTCGGCGACGGCCTCCAGCAGCGCCGGGCGGTCCGTGCCGTCGACGTGACGGATCTCGACCTCGGCTCCGAGCGCTTCGAGCACGGAGGGGGCCAGCTTCTCGGCGATCAGGACGACAGGACGATTGGTCACGGGCGCGCTCCATTGAGAGGGATCACGGTCGTAGCTGGGCACGGCGTTGTACCCGGACGGTGAGGCAGTTTAACCGGAGTTTGAGAACTCGTTCACAAGGGTGTGACGCACGACAAACCCGCCGCAGAAGTCGGAAAGGCCCGTTTCCGGGCCCTTCGTCGCAGGTCAGCGCGATGATTGCGCAGCGAACAATCGCTCGGACTTCGGTTCGCCTGCGTGCAGCGGCGAAGCCGCTTGCGCCGAACGCCTGAGCAACGGCACCGCCGCGGGCTCTCAGCCGTTCGCTCGCGAGGACGGCTCCGACGCGCGTAGGGCACTACGCCTCCGAGGA
>NZ_JAFRFW010000673.1:0-3358 GCF_017434145.1 Saccharopolyspora sp.
CGGCCATCGGGGTCGGTTCCGCGGCAGCGGGCGGCGAATCCGCCACCTGCTGGGCCGCCACCGGCTCCGCCTGCTGGGCCGCCACCTGCTGGGCCGCTTCCTCGGGGGCCCGCCGCGGTTCGGCAGGCAGCGGTTCGGTGCTCGACAGCAGCAAGCTGCCCAGCAGGAACGCCGCGGCCTGGTCGGCGTGCTCGAAGCGGACGTCACCGTGCAGGTCGTCCTCACCGGCGGTGACGATCCAGTCCGGACCGTCCCGCAGCAGGCAGCGCGCGCTGTTCGAGTGGCTGCCGAGGCGGTACTCCTCGCTGGGCACGCCGAGCTCGCTGAGCCGGTCGTGCAGCCGGGCCAGCACCGCCTGCGTCTCGTCCAGGTCCTCGTTCTCGGCGGGCGCGTCCAGGACGTGCCGCGAACCGGCGGCAGCTTCGGCTGTTTCCGCAGGGCCCGTGTCGTGCGTGAGCAGCGGCGGTTCGCCTTCGAGGTGCTCGTCCGGCCCGGAATCGCGCAACGCCGGGCCGAGATCACCGGTGTCGGCCTCGTCGTCGCGATCGAACCGCGGGCCGGCGTCCGGCGCCGGGAGCTGGACCGCGAAGTCCTCCTGCGCGGCCGCGGGCGAAGGCTCGTACGCAGCGGGCTTGACCACGCCGGCGTCCAAGGCGCCCGAATCCAGTCCGCCGGAATCCCACGCGGCCGACTCGAAACCGTTCAGCTGCGGCGAATCGGGCTCGGGCTCGCCGAGCCCGGATCCGTCCGGCACGCGCTGCTGCTCGGGCTGCGCCATTGCCTGCGCGGGATCCTGGCCGGGCTGCAACGGCGCCCCTTCGAACGAGGCGGCCTGGAACTGCTCCGGCTGCTGCACGGCGTCGCGGGCCGGAGCCTGCTCGGCGGCGTCCTGGCGAGGCCGTGCCGGAGCCGCGCCCGGCTCCTCCGGCTGCTCGAACAGTTCCCGCACGGCGGCGTCGCGGGTGGAGTCGTCGACCTCACCGAGCGCGAACCGCCGCGCCCGGACGTGCTCGACGAGCTCCTGCTGCGGCGGAACGCCGTACTGCATCAGGTAGTACGGCACGGCGCCCGGCCACACCCAGGTGCCGTCGGTGTGCCAGGTCGAGGGAACCGAGGCCGGCGCGTTCGGGTCCAGCAGGTCGTCGTCGTTGTCCCGGGACGCCAGCACGATCGGCGCGTTCTCCAGGTAGTGCCGCAGCGGCCCGACTTCTTCCTGCTGCACCGGCGTGCGCGTGGTCACCAGCGGCCGGCCCTGCTCGTCGAAGTCGTCGAACACCAGCGCCGTGCGGAACCGGTCACCGCTCGGGGCGGGGGAGGCGCCCCACTGGTGGCCGTTCGGCTGCGCGGGCGCTGCGGCGGCGAATTCGGCGGGGCCGGACTGCGCGAACTCGGCTGCCGCCTGCTGACCGGGCGGGGTGGGCGCCTGCTGACCGGGCGGAACCGCGGCCTGCTGCTCCGCCTGGGGGGAGGCGGCGGAACCGTCCAGCTTCTCGCGCATCCACTCCGGCACGTTGTCCTCGGTGCGCGGGTAGCGGCGCAGCTCGTCGACGTAGGCGGCGCGCGGCAGCGGCTGCTGCCACTGCGGCTCGGCGTCGAAGTTGATGTCGATGCGGTAGCTGGAGGGCCGCTCCACCACGTACAGCGCGCTGAGCCAGGTACCGACCTCCGGCCGGTACATGCCTTCGCGGAGGTGCTCGAAGATGCCCCACAGCTCTTCGGGTGGTTCCCACGGCTCCGTACCGCCGTCCTGGGCGGCGACCTCGCCGAGCAGATCGCGGTATTCGCCGGTGGCGCGGTACTCCACCGTGATCTGTTGCCAGTCCTCAGGTGCGGCCTGCAACAGCAGGACCCCGATCCTGCGGGCTATCTGTTCCTGCTCTTCCGGACTGATCGCTGTCGGACGCGACATGGGTGACATCCTCCCCCTCTCAACCAGGCACACCGACCCCACCCCGCGCAGACGCTACTCGAAGGTCCATCGGCGTTGTGTTCTCCCGGGTGAGTTAGGTGCGATGACCGCCCCCGCGGCCACCACGGTTGATCTTCGTGCGGGACAGCACCCAAGACTGCCCGCCGGGCCCGCCGAGCAACATCACACCACCAGGTGTGATCCGTTCAGCGGTAGACAGCGGAAATCCGGTGGCGGTGGTTCGGGTGTTTCCGCTGTCGTGCTCGCAGCGGGTCGCTCGGTGCGCCGCTACCCGATCTAGCGATGTCCCGATCTCGCGATGTCCCGATCTTGCGATGTCCCGATCTTGCGATGTGGAGTTCCCGTGCTGCGTCCGTACCGCCTGCTCGCCGCGATCCCGCACGCACCCGCTCTGATGACGACCAGTCTGCTCGCCCGCCTGCACCTGCCCGCGATCAGCCTGGTGCTGACGTTCCTGCTGGTGGACTGGACGGGTTCGTACGCGGCGGGCGGTGTCCTCGCCGCCGCGTTGACGATCGGTCAGGCCGTCGCCGGTCCGTTGCGCGGCCGTGCGGCCGACCGGGCGTCGCCCTCGAAGGTGCTGGTGATCACAGGTTGTCTGTGGTGCCTCGGTTTCCTGCTGACCGCGCTGCTGGCCAGTGGAGTGCTGCCCGCCGGGCGGTGGTGGTTGCTGCTGCCGGTGGTGTTCGTGACCGGGTTGGCCAGCCCGCCCACCGCGCAGGTCGGGCGCGCGATGTGGCTGCGGGTCGCGGACGGGCCTGCGCGGCAGGCCGCGTTCGCGGTCGAATCCACCCTGGGAGAGCTGGTCTACGTTGCCGGGCCGATGCTGGCGGCGTTCATCGTTGCTGCGCAGGGCCCGTTGGTGGCGGCGGTGTGGTGCGCGGTGTGGGCCGTGCTCGGTCCGGCCTCGTTCGCGGTGGTGCTGCGGCGTGCAGGGATCCGCGAAACGGCTTCTGCGCGAGTTCGGCAGCGGTCCGGTTCGCCGGCGGCGGTGCGCGGATTCGTGCGGATGCTGGGGTTCGGCTGCTTGGTGATGGGTGCGTTGATCTGCGTGGATCTGCTCCTGGTCGGTTGGGCGCGGGAGCGCGGTGAGCCGGCGCTCGCGGGGATCTTGGCTGCGCTGTGGGGAATCGGGTCGCTGGTCGGCGGGCTGGCCGTGGGCGCAGTGACCGGAAGATCGCGGCTGTGGCTTCGCGGCGTGCTGGTCGTGCTGGGACTCGTCGCGTTGGTGCCGGTGCTGCCGCCGGTGGCGGAGCCAGGTTCGCCGTGGGTGGTCGGTGTGGTGCTGCTGATCGGCGGAACCACGATCGCGCCGCTGCTGACGGCGGCGAACTCGCGGGTCGGTGAGCTGGCACCGGAACACCGGCGGGCGGAGGCGTTCGGCTGGTACACCAGCGCGGCCACCGCCGGTGCGGCGGTCGCCGCCCC
>NZ_JAFRFW010000674.1:0-6282 GCF_017434145.1 Saccharopolyspora sp.
TCAGCTTCTGACCTACATGACGGGATATTCCTCCGCAGTGGTTCTGGCCCATCCAAGTCCAGATGGCGCAAGTTTCCGGACGCTTCGAACTTGTGGACCATACGGCGCACTGGGCAACATCGAGGTTGTCGGGGTAGATACCACAACGACTCCGGAAAAGTCCCTCCCTCATTTGCAGAAAGTTTGCGCCAATGCAACCACAAGGCCCGGATGATAGCAGGAGCTGCAGAATAACGGAGATTCATTTGGGTTCAGCTTCGTGAAGCACGGTTCCTACCGGTCCTGCAGAAAAATATTTTGCGTATTACAACAGTGGGTTAGTGCGCTGTGCATCGGCGCGGGTCGGTTTTGACACCGGCGCGTGGGAGGGAATTGGGGGAGGAACGTGGGGGATTAAACGTTGCTGGGCCGGTGTCAACAGTAGCGAACGGTACCGCCGCACCAGCAGTTTCTCTGTCTTCGCAGGTCACGTGAGTTTACGGGCCCCACTGGGGGTCAGGGGGTCGTGGGTTCGAATCCCGCCGTCCCGACCATCGGGTTGTTATTACAACCCTGACCTGAGTTGAGGTTCTCGAGCAGGACCGCAACTCCTGTCGTGGAGGGGCCATCCGCTTTGCGGGTGGCCCTTTTGCTGTTCCGGGTGCACCAGATGGTGCTGCACGCCACGAAGCTCATCCTTTGGCGACGATGTCGGCGTCTCCGCAGCCGCGCGGCTGGTCACCCGTCGCAGCTGCGGGTGCCGGAGCGGCTGAGAAAGTTGCTCGGCCCGCTGCGGGAGTCGCTTCCGGGACGGGCTGCGGCCTCACCCCAAGGTCGAAGGGTCGACGATCGCGGCCACGGCGACGAAGGCGGCCACGGCGAGCACGACGACGGCGAACCAGCGGCGCACCGTGGACGGGTCCAGCTTCGCCGACCACCGCGCCGCCGACGCCGAGATCACCAGCGCCGAACCGGCGAACAGCAGCAGCACCCGGTAGTCGACGCTGTCGGCCGCGCCCGCGTGGGCGGCGAGACCGGCCGCAGAGTTGATCAGGACCACCACCAGCGAGGTGGCGACCGCTTCCTGCGCCCCGAGGCCCAGCAGCAGCGTCAGGGCGGGGACGACGACGAAACCGCCACCGACGCCGGACAGCCCGGTGAGCACCCCCACGGCCGCACCGGCGAGCACGGATTTGGGCAGGCAGGCGCGCCAGTCGATCCCGCCCTGCCCGGTGCGGCAGGCGCCGGTGTTGCTTTCCCCGCCGCGCAGCATCCGCACCGCGATGACGACCATCAACGCGGCGAAGGCCAGCAGCAGCCAGCGTTGCGGGAACAGCTTCCCGAGCGCGGTCCCGCCGAAAGCGGCGGGGGTGCCGGCCGCGCCGAAGACCAGCGCGACCGGCCACCGCACCGCGGTGCGCCGCTCGCGGGGGAGCAGGCCGCCGAGGGAGGACAGCGCTACGACGGCCAGCGAGCTGGGGATCGCCGTTTGCAGGGGCTGCCCGACGCCGTAGACCAGAGCCGGTACGGCGAGCACCGATCCGCCCGCGCCGAGCAGACCCAGCGCCAGCCCGATCGCGGCACCGAACACCACTGCCAAGAACAAACGAAACCACCTGTCCCGGCGGCGGACTCGCCGCGCGCCACCGTCATCGAGGCCGTGCACCTGCTCGCGGGGTCAGCCCGCGGTCCGGCTCCCGTCCTTCCCGCCGGTGAGCGCGTCGAGAAGGGCCCGGCCATCGGTGGCGGCGGTGCGGTTGTGCGGCAGCAGCCCGAGCACGCGGGACATGGCGCAGGTGTTGCTCAGGGCCGCGAAGGTCAGGCCCGCCCCGACGAAACCGGAGATCCACTTCAGCGGTTCGTAAGCGGTGCTGGCGACCACGCCGGTGAGCACCAGCAGGCCGGCGACCAGCCGCACTTGCCGCTCCATGGCCCAGGTGCCGCGGCCGCGGTCGAGGTCGCCGCCTTCGCCCTCCCAGCCGGTGATGCCGCCGCGGAGCACGCTGATCCGGTCCAGCCCGGCGGTTTCCAGCAGGGCACGGGCTTGTTCGGCGCGAGCGCCCGAGGCGCACACCAGCACCACCGGATCGCCGTGCTGGGCGGTCAGCTCGGCGCGGTGTTCGCGCAGCAGGTCCAGCGGGACGTTGTACGAGCCGGGGATGTGCGTGGCGGCGAACTCGCCGGGAGTGCGCACGTCGATCAACCGGACCTGCGGGTCGGCTTCGCGGAACTCGCGGACCTGGGCGGGTTCGACGGTCGTGGGCGGGGTATGGGGCATTTCTTCGCGTTCCTCCGCGATCGTTCGGATTCAGCTCGCGTCGGCCATCGGCACACCGGCCTCGGCGGCGGCGCCGAAGTGGTCGTCGATGAGCACGACCGGGCGGTCGGCGGCCTCCAGCAGCGAGGCCGCGGCGGTGGCGCGGTAGCCGCTGCCGCAGTGCACCCACACCACACCGGCCGGGATCTCGCCGGTGCGGTCCTTGAGCTCGTACAGCGGGATGTGCATCGCGCCGCGGACGTGGGATGCGGCGAACTCGTTGTGGGTGCGCACGTCCAGCACCACCTCGGGCGCCGGCGATCCGCCGTCCATCGCCTCGGCCAGGTCCGCGAACGTGGCGGTTCGAGTGCTGCGCAGCTGACCGCGATCCGCCGCCAACTGCTCCGGGGTGCCGACCGCGGTACCGGCGAACTTGTCGATGCCGATCCGCGCCAGCTCGCGCTGCGCCTCGCCGACCTGCTCGCGGGACTCGCCCAGCAGCGTGATCGGGGCGCCCCAGTCGATCATCCAGCCGAGCCAGGTCACCATCGGACCGTCCAAGCCGAGGCCGACCGTGCCCGCCAGGTGCGAGACCACGTAGGCCTTGCGGGAGCGCAGGTCCACCACCCACTCGCCGTGTTCCAGGCGACGCCGCAACTCCTCCGGCTCCGCGCGCACCGGCTCGCGCAGGTCGAGCGGTTCCGGCCCGGCCGTGTTCTGCACGCCCATGTGCGCGTAGTACGCCGGGTACGCATCCAGCCCCGCCAGGGTCTGCTCGACGAAGTCGCGTTCGGCCAGCGTCAACGCGGGGTTGAGCCGCTTCTGCTCGCCGAGCGTCGCCGAATCGCCCGAAGCCTGCGTGGCCGAGCAGAAGCTGCCGAACCCGTGCGTCGGCCAGATCTGCGCGCCGTCCGGCAAGATCGCCGCGAGCTTCTGCGCCGAGGCGTGCTGGTGGCGCGCCAGGTCCTCGCTGTGCTGCTCACCCAGCAGGTCGGTGCGCCCGGTGGTCCCGAACAGCAGCGACCCACCGGTGAACACGCCCACCGGGCCGTCCTGACCTTCCAGCGCGTAGGACAGGTGGTGGTAGGTGTGCCCCGGGGTGGCCAGCGCCCGCACCTGCATCCGCGGGGACAGCTCCACCGCGTCGCCGTCCGACAGCGGCCGCCGATCGAACGGCACCTCGTCCGCGGCCGCCAATCCGTACTCGGCGCCGGTCAGCCGGGCCAGCTCCAGCCCTCCGGAGACGTAGTCGTTGTGCACGTGCGTGTCGAGCACCAGCGCGATCCGCACGCCCAGCCGTCCGGCGGCAGCGATCACCCGGTCCACGTCCCGCTGCGGATCGACCACCACGGCCACTTCGCCATCGCTGGCGAGGTAGCTGCGGTCCCCGAGCGAGGACGTCTCGATCACCTCGACCACCGGGTCACCGGCCGAGCGGTCTTGCTGCTTCGCCGCATTCGTCTCCGTCACCGTTGCGCACTCCTTTCCGCCTCCGTGGCCGGTCGCGCCGGACACCGAGATCACTGCTCGAACCCCATGAACCCCCGGGGGTATTAAGGTGGCCTCATCCGGCGAGGACGAGGCCGGGAAGCTCACCGCTCAGGCGAGCGCGAGGAACAGCCGCTCCAGCTCCTGCTCGGTCATCGGCGGCTCGTCGCCGTCCTCGCGAGCCTGCTGGCAGTGCTTCATGCCGCTGGCCACGATCTTGAAACCGGCGCGGTCCAGCGCACGCGAAACGGCTGCCAGCTGGGTCAGCACCTCGGCGCAGTCGTGCCCTTCCTCGATGGCTTCGATCACGCCGCTTAGCTGGCCCCGCGCCCGGCGCAGCCGCGTCAGGGCGTCCCCAACCTTCTCCGGCTTCATCTCCACAACGACCATCTCCCTTCGCCTGGATCCAACGTAACAAACCCCCGGGGGTATTCCTCCAAGATGTGCTTGTGACGTCGGCTATGTGCGCAACCGTTCGGTGTGCTTCCCAGGGGCGTCTTCCGCCGGGGCGATCAGTCCTTGCGCCGGCCTGCGGCGACGGTGGTCTCGCCGGAGGGGTCGGGGGAGTCGTCGCGTTCGGCGTGGCGGATGCGCGCGAGCTTCCACAGCACCGCGGCGAGCGCGAGCACCGCGAGCACCAGCAGCACGGCGGTGTTCGGGACTCCTGCGATGGTCTGCTGCAACCACGCCTGCACCGCGAACTGGCCGTCCACGTCGGTCAGTCCGCCGAGGTTCGCGGTGCCCTCGGTGAGCACGAACAGCACACCGATGCTGATGAACACGAGGCCGGAGATGATGTTGGTGGTGTGCAGGCGCACCGGTCCGACGGTGATTTCGCGGCCGCGCAGCCAGGCCCGCTCGCCGAGCTGGAACCGTTCCCAGAGCAGCGCCAGCAGGAACAGCGGGAAGGCCATGCCGAGCGCGAACACCGCGAGCAGGATCGCGCCGTAGAGGGGGCGGCCACCGGCCGCGGAGACGGTGAGCACGCTGCCCAGCAGCGGCCCGGCGCAGAATCCGGCCAGCCCGTAGACGGCGCCGAGCGCGTACACCGAGATCCCGGAGGAGATCCGGATGCGCCCGGTCATCCGCTGCGCCGCGGCGAGTCCGAAGCCCCTGCCGGAGATCTGCAGCAGTCCCAGGGCGATCAGCACCACTCCGCTGGCCACGGTCAGCGTCGTGCGGTGCCGGGTCAGCAGCGCGCCGAAGAACCCCGCCGCCGCACCGAGCGGGACCAAGGTGGTCGCCAGCCCGAGGTAGAAGACCCCGGTCCTGGCGACCAGCTTGCCCAGCCCGTCGAAGGCGTAGGCGAAGAACGACGGCAGCAGCATCGCCGAGCACGGGCTGATCAGCGTCAGCAACCCGCCGAGGAACGCGCCGAGCAGTCCGATCTCGTTCATTCCGCGGCCGCCTTCGCCTGCTCGATGGCGCCGGCGAACTGCTCCAGCGGCTGGGCGCCGAGGATCGGATCGCCGTTGACCAGGAACGTCGGCGTGCTCGACACCCCGATCCGCGATCCTTCCGTCGCGTCGGCCTCGATCGCGGCCATCGTGGCGGGGTCGTTCATGTCGGTCTCGAACCTCGGGATGTCGGCGATTCCGACCTGCTCGGCGTAGTCGACGAGCTTGTCGTGCGGCAGCGCCGGGTGCCCTCGTTCCGGGGCGGCCCGCTAGATCGCGCCCAGGTACTCCCAGAACTTGCCCTGGGCCGCCGCGGCGCGCCCGGCCTTGGCGGCTTCGAGCGATTCCTCGCCGAAGATCGGGAAGTCGCGCCACTCGATGCGCAGGACGCCGTCCCGGACGTAGCGCTCGATCAGCTCGGGTTCGATGTCCCGGGAGAACTTCGCGCAGAACGGGCACCGGTAGTCCCCGTAGTTGAGCAGCACGACCGGGGCATCGGGCCGGCCGAGCGCCAGCGGGTCCGCGGGGCTGCGCCGCGCGAGCTTCGCCAGCGGACTCTCCTGCTGCTTCTCGGCCTGCTGCGGGGCTGCCCGGGTCGCCCCGCTCGGCGCGGCCAGCAGGTATCCCAGCAGGAACACCGCCGCGGCGGCGAGCACCACCGCAGTCAACGTCAACCACTTCTTTTGCGCACCCGTGTCGCTCACCGGTGACCACGCTCCTTCGCTCGGCTGCCGGGAGCGTAACTACTACGAACCGTAGTAGTTAAGGCGGGGCGGCGGAGGTCCGCGATCCGCGCCGAAACGCCCGGCGAGCGGCTGGTCGTTGTTGCGGTGAACCGGCGGAACCGTGGAGGCGCCTGCGCGGCGTGGACGCGGGCGCGGCCCGATCGGCGGTGGCGAGAACGCGCTCAGCCACTCGGGCGTCGCGTCTTCTTCCGAGGTCAGGAGCCCTGGACGCCGAAGCAGTACAGCAGCACCAGGCACGCCACGGCGCCGACAGCGACGACGGCAGGCGATGCCGAGGCGAACACGGCGGCCACGCAGCTCGCCCGATGGCGGCTGCCCGGTCTCGCGGCTTGCAGCCAGTGCAGCCGCAGCTGCACCGAATCCCGCGACATCGCCAGCGACGTCTCAGGCGCGACGTCGCCGGTCACCGTGCGCA
>NZ_JAFRFW010000675.1:0-3969 GCF_017434145.1 Saccharopolyspora sp.
CCACGGTCCGGGCCAGCCGGGCCGCGTCCTGGCTCACCGAAGTGAGCCGGACCGTCGCCAGCGCGGCGGTCCGGGTGTCGTCGTAGCCGACGACGGAAACCTCGCCGGGCACCGCGATTCCCCGCGAACGCAGGGTCAGCAGCAGGCCGAGCGCGATCATGTCGTTGTGCGCGAGCACCGCCGTGGGCGGGCCGCCCTGCGCGAGCAGGTGATCCGCGATCCCGATCCCGGAGTCCTCGGTGGGTGCACCGCCGATGACCCGGGGCTCGAGTCCGCGCGTTCGCATCGCCTCGGCGTACGCCGCGCGGCGGACCGCGCTCATGGCGCAGTCCCCGCCGTCGGCGTAGGCGATGTCGCGATGGCCCAGCGAGACGAGGTGCTCGACGGCGTCGGTGATGCCCTGCTGATCGTCGGCGCGCACCGAATCGGCCCGGCCCGCCCGCAGTTGCGAGCCGATGGTGACCACTGATGCCCGAGTGGTCAGCTCGGCCAGCTGCCGCTCGGACAGCGCCGGGCTGATCAGCAGCAGCGTGCGGGCCCGGTCCCGCAACAGGCTCTCGGCGGCGTCGGTCTCCGAGCGGGTCGCGGTCGCCGCGCTGAGCACGAGGTCGTGCTCGCAGCCGTCCGCGGCGTGGTAGAGGTTATCCACTACGTCGGTGTGGAAGGGCTGGTCCAGGGCGAAGGTCACGCCCAGCACCCGCGGCTGCTGCCTGCGCAGCAGGCTGGCTTGCCGGTCGGCGCGGAAGCCGAGCCGTCGCGCGGCTTCCAGGATGCGTTCCCTGGTCGGCTCCGAGACGCCGGAAGCGCCGCGCAGCGCGACCGAGGCCGAGGAGACCGAGGTCCCGGCGGCGCGGGCGACGTCCACGATCGTCGCCCGGCCGGAGTTGGTGGGCACTTGGCTGACCTCCTGTGCGCGGGGCCCGGAGCCCCGCTAAGTATGTATTGACATAAGGACCATAACTGCCTAATGTCCGCCGTCGCAGGTTACCGAAACGTTTCGGTAGAACTCTTCCCGCTCCCGCACCTCCCCGACTCCGGTCGCCCCTCCGGGCCCGGCCTCGGGCGACGAGAGGACTCCACCCGATGTCCGAGCAACCGCTGTCGGTCGCCGTGATCGGCGCCGGCATGGCCGGGCGCAGCCACGCGGCCGGTTATCGGCAGGTCAACACGGTTTTCGGCGCGGGGCTGCCGCCGGTGCGGCTGGCCGCGATCGCCGACGCCGACCCCGATCTCGCCGCCGACGCTGCCCGCCGCTACGGCTACGAGCGGGCGGTCTCCGGCTGGGAGACGATCGCCGCGGACCCGTCGATCGACGCGGTCAGCATCGTCGTCGGCAACGACCTGCACCGGCCGATCGCCGAAGAGCTGATCCGCGCGGGCAAGCACGTGCTGTGCGAGAAGCCGCTGGCCGGTTCGATCGCCGACGCGGAGGCGATGGTGGCCGCCGAACGAGCCGGCGACGTGGTGGCCTCGGTCGGCTACACCTACCGCCGCTCACCGGCGCTCGCCGCGATCCGCGGGCACGTGCGCGACGGCGAACTGGGCGAGCTGAGCCTGTTCAACGGCCGCTACTGGGCCGACTACGCCGCCGACCCGCGCGGTCCGCTTAGCTGGCGGTTCAAGGGCGGCCCCGGCAGCGGCGCGCTCGGCGACCTCGGGGCGCACCTCATCGACGTCGCCGAGCACGTCTGCGGCCCGATCTCGTCGGTCACCGGCGGGCTGCTGTCCACGCAGATCCCGCAGCGGCCGGTTCCGCTCGGCCCGGTGGTCGGGCACGAACCGGCTCCGGTCGGTGCCGAGCTGGGAGAGGTCGGCAACGAGGACACCGCGGCGTTCACCGCGCGGTTCGGCTCCGGGATCACCGGCTCGTTCTCCGTTTCGCGCACCGCGTTCGGAATGCCCAACGGGCTGGCCGTCGATGCCTGCGGGGTGTCCGGACGGGTGTCGTTCGACTGGCACCGCCCGGCGGAGTACACCTTCGACGACGCGCAGCCCGAAGCGCGCACCCGCGGTGCCCGGCAGGTCATCGCCGGGCCGCAGCTGCCCTACTTCGCGGGCGGCTACCCGATGCAGGCGCCGGGCAACGGCGGCGGCAACGCGGAGATGTTCGTTTACCAGTGCCGCGCGTTCCTCGATCAGATCGCGGGCATCGCCGACCCGCTGCCCGCGTGCGCCACCTTCGCCGACGCCCTGCACACCATGAACGTGATCCGCGCCGTCGTGCGTTCCGCCGAGGACGGCGGCGCCGCGGTCGAGGTCGCCTGAACCGGAGGTACCGCGATGCCGCTGAAACTCGGTGCTTACACCGCCTGTCTGCACGACCGCCCGCTCGGAGACGTCCTCGACGTGCTCGCGGCCAACGGGTTGAGCTCGGTCGAGGTCAACACCGGTGGTTTCCTGCCAGCGCCGCACTGCCCGGTGGACCTGCTGCTGTCCTCGGAGGCCGCCAGGCGGGACTACCTGGCGGGCTTCGCCGCGCGAGGCATGGAGCTGACCGGGCTCAACTGCAACGGAAACCCGCTCAACCCGCTACCCGGCGTCGGCCCGAAGCACGCGAACGACCTGCGCCGCACCATCGAACTCGCCGGGCTGCTCGGGGTGCGCAACGTGGTGACCATGTCCGGCACTCCCGGCTCCGACCCGGCGGCGAAATACCCGTCGTGGGTGGTGAACCCGTGGGACGGCGTCTACCTGGACGTGCTGGACTACCAGTGGGGCGTGGCCGCCGAGTTCTGGACGGAGATCGACGGGCTGGCGCGGGCCCGCGACGTGCGGGTCGCGGTCGAGATGCACCCGCACAACCTGGTGTTCTCCCCGGTGACGCTGACCAGGCTGGTCGAGCTGACCGGTGCGACCAACGTCGGTGCCGAGATGGACCCTTCGCACCTGATGTGGCAGGGCATGGACGTCGCGGCCTGCATCCGCCACCTCGGGCCGCTGGTGTTCCACGCTGCGGCCAAGGACGCCGAGATCTGCCCGGGAGCCGATGTGCGCGGCGTGCTGGACACGTCGTTCTCCCGGGTGCCGGTCGATGCGCCCGGCAAGGTCCCGACCGGTATCGGGCACTGGGCCAACGCTTGGCCGCAGGACCCGGCCTGGAAGTTCGTCGCAGTGGGCGTCGGGCACGACGTCGCGTACTGGAGCGGATTCCTGACCGCTCTGTCCGAAGTGGACCCCGACATGGCCGTCAACATCGAGCACGAGGACGCCGACTACTCCCAGCTCGACGGGCTCGGGATGGCCGCGGAGACGCTGCACGCCGCGGTGGCGAAGATGTGAGGCCCGGTCCTTGCTCGTTGCCTGAAAGCTCTGCTGGGCGGCGGCTCCGCCGCGCTGGGCTCGGATTCCGATTTGGTCCATTGTGGATAAAGGTCGCTCGCGGCGAACATCCGATCATTCGCTGTGATGTTCGGCGAAATACGCTGGGCTGACGGACACGACCTGGGACCCTGCGGCGACCGGTGTGCTGCGCTTGCCGTCCGGGCGGCTGGTGCGCGGCCGCGGGCTGCGAGACGGGTTGCCCGCCGGACCGAAACCCGACTTCGCGCTGCACCTGCGCGGGCGCAGGCCGCCGGAGACGGAGTGGGAGAGCCGCTGGCTGCGCTGGCCGGACTCCTGGTTGCCGACCGACCGCGCCGGTTTCGAAGCGGCGCTGCGGGTGGCGCTGCAGCGTTCGGCGACCGAGCGGGTCGAGATCGCCTGCGGCGGCGGGTTCGGCCGCACCGGTACGGCGCTGGCCTGCCTGGTGGCGATGGACGGGCCGTCCGAGCACGATCCGATCTCCTACGTGCGCGAGAACTACTCGAAGCGCGCCGTGGAGACGCCTTGGCAGAAGCGGTTCGTCGGCCGCTTCTCGTGAGCCGGGGCGCGCGCGGTCAGCCTGCTTCCGGCGCGGGTCGGCTCGGCCGGCGGCTGCTGCGGTAAGCCGCGACGGCTTCGGCGGTCGCGGGCTCGCGGACGACCTCGGCG
>NZ_JAFRFW010000072.1:0-2099 GCF_017434145.1 Saccharopolyspora sp.
CCTACGGATTGTTCGTGCTGGTTCATCCACAGCCCGACAAGTTGTCCACAGATTGCAGAATTGAGTCTGGGCGGCGGTTCGCGGATTCCTTAACGTCGATGGCATGGCTGCTGTAACCCGATTCCACGGTTCGCTCGACGATTCTCCGGACACCGCGTCGAGTCCGCGTACCCGCCTGCGCGCACTGATGCGCCAGGCCGAGCGCGAGCGCACGCAGCAGGAACGCGAGGACGGGCCGACGCCGACCGGCCGGGATCCCGGAACGGAAGAATTGACACCGGAACCCGAGGGTGGGTCCCGCGCCGGTCCCTCGAATGCGGACCCGCCCACGACGTCGACGCCAGTGCGGCGAGCTGTGCGCAGATGGCTGCCCGAATCGTGGTCGCGTGCCCGGGTCGATCCTGGCAGGTACGGGCGGCTCGGGATCGCGCTCGCCGCGGTCGTCGCGCTGGCCGTGGTCGGAGTCGTCACGTGGCTGGACCGGCCGGTTCCCGAACCGGCGCCGGCCGCTCCCGTCCAGGAACAGGTCGCCGCACCACCGGTTCAGCAGGCCGCCGCGCCGCCGCCCGTGGACTTAGTGGTGAGCGTGGTCGGTGAGGTGTCGCGTCCCGGCCTGGTCACGCTGCGCCCCGGCGGGCGGGTAGCCGATGCGCTCGATGCGGCGGGCGGCGCGTTGCCCGGAACCGACATCACCACGTTGAACCTGGCCCGCAGGCTCGTCGACGGGGAGCAGCTCTACGTCGCAGTGCCGGTACCTCCCGGCGCCCAACCGGGAGGCCGGCAGGCCTCGACGCCCGAGCCGGGTGGAGCGGGCAGCAAAGTCGATCTCAACACCGCCACGGAGGACCAGCTCGATGCGCTACCAGGAATCGGTCAAGTCACGGCCGAACGGATCGTGCAATGGCGGGAGCAGCACGGCCGGTTCGGCTCGGTCGACCAGCTCGGAGACGTCGAAGGGATCGGGGACACCCGGATGGAGCGGCTGCGGGAGCTGGTCCGGGCGTGAGGGCCAAGTCCTTCGCGCTAGGGTCCACATTGGACTTGCGGTTGCTGCCCGCTGCGCTGGTCACGTGGTCGATCACCTTGGCCGGTTTGCACGGCGGGTGGCCGACCGCGGCAGTGCTCTCGTGCGCGACGCTGCTCCTGCTGCCGATGGCTTGGAGGTTCGGGCGCGGGCGCGCTTGGCGCAACGGCGTGCTGGCCGTGCTGATCATCTCCAGCGCCGCGGCCACCGGGATCGCCGTTCGGACCCACGCGGTGGCCGCGCATCCGTTGCGCTCGGCCGCACGGCAGGCCGAGCAGGCGGAACTGCGTGGCACATTGGTGGAATCGCCGCGGCCGTTGCAGGGTGCCTCCTACGGTGCTCGCCGGGCGCAAGATCGCTCGGTGGCCAGGCTGCGATTGGACTCCGTCGAGGTCGACGACCGCCGGACGCTGGTGGGCGGGCAAGTTCTGCTGCTGGCCCCTACCGAGCAGTGGGGCGCGCTGACGGCCGGCCAGCAGGTCACCGTGCACGGCAAGGTCCTGCCGCCGCGGAATGGGGAATTGCTCGTCGCGGCCGTTGCGACCTACGAAGCGCCCGAAGGCCTATCGCCCGCGCCGAGCTGGCAGCGTGCAGCGGAGGATCTGCGCGAGGGACTGCGCGAGACTTCACGCACGATGCTCGGCCCAGCCGCAGCCGGACTGCTGCCGGGCCTCGTGGTCGGGGACACCGGCAAGCTCCCGCCGGAAGTCGTCGAGCAGTTCAACACGGCCGGACTCACCCACCTAACCGCGGTTTCCGGCTCGAACCTCGCGATCGTCTGCGGGGCGGTGTTGCTCGTGCTGCGCCTGATCGGCGCAGGCCCTGCCGTGTCGGCCGTGGGGGCGGCGCTGGCGATGATCGGCTTCGTGGTGCTCGCCGGACCGGAACCGCGCGTGCTCCGGGCAGCGGTGATGGGCTCGATCGGGCTGCTCGCCCTCGTCCTCGGCCGCGAACGGTCGGCGCTGCCGATCCTCTCGGCGAGCGTCGTCGGCCTGTTGCTGCTGGCGCCGGGCCTGGCCACGGCCGCGGGGTTCGCGCTATCGGTGGCCGCGACGGCCGGGCTGATCGTGCTCGC
>NZ_JAFRFW010000676.1:0-2968 GCF_017434145.1 Saccharopolyspora sp.
GCTCGCGGACCGCGGCCACGAACGGCACCACCCGGCGCGACTCCTCCGCGGCGTCCACCGGTTCGCCCTGCGCACCGGCCCGGACGCCGCCGATATCGACGATGTCGGCGCCGTCGGCGACCGCGGTGTCCACGGCGTCCAGCGCGGACTGCGCGTCGAAGGTGCTGCCACCGTCGAAGAACGAGTCGCGGGTGCGGTTGACGATGGCCATGACCAGCGGCCGATCCCCGGTCACGTCCTTGTCCCCGAAGCGCAGCGCGGGAAGTGCCTTCATGTCACCGATACTGGCACGCTCGGCGGACGGCCGGACCGGCCGCGGTCAACCGGCGCAGGCGTCCAGCGCCGCGTCGACGTCGGTGACGACGGTGAGCGAGTCCAGCGCGCGCTGCGAAGCGAACCCGTCGGCGACCAGGCCGCGGACCCAGTCGAGCATCCCGCGGTAGTGGCCGTCCGGGTCCAGCAGCACGACCGGCTTCGCGTGCATCCCGATGTAGCGCGAGGTCCACACCTCGAACAGCTCCTCGCAGGTGCCGATGCCGCCGGGCAGCGTCAGGAACGCCGAGGCGTGCGCGTCCATCAGCCCCTTGCGCTCCCGCATGGTGTCCACGACCAGCAGCTCGTCCGCGTCGTCGTCGGCGACCTCCTGATCCACCAGTGCGCGCGGGATGACCCCGACCGAGCGGGCGCCGCCCGCGCGGGCCGCCCGGGCGACCTCGCCCATCATCGACACCCGGCCGCCGCCGGAGACCAGCGTCCAGTTCCGCTTGGCGACCCCGCTGCCCACCTCGGCTGCGAGGTCCAAGTGCCGCTGGTCCACCGGCCCGGACGCGCAGTACACGCAGACCGCGACGTCCTCCCCGATGGCGTCCCCGGCGGCGTCCTGCTCGCTCAATGCGTCTCCTCCCACGCTCGGTATGCCTCCTGCACGATCTCCACGGCGTCGTCGACGTCGTCGGTCAGGTGCAGCAGGGCGAGGTCCTTGTCCCCGATCTTGCCGGAGGCGTGCATGGTGTCCCGCACCCAGTCGTAGAGGCCCTGCCAGTACGACTTGCCGAACAGCACGACGGGGAACTTGGTGACCTTCTTGGTCTGCACCAGGGTCAGCGACTCGAACAACTCGTCCATCGTGCCGAAACCGCCGGGCAGGCAGATGAATCCTTGGGCGTACTTGATGAACATGGTCTTGCGCGCGAAGAAGTAGCGGAAGTTCACGCCCAGGTCCACCCACGGGTTGAGGCCCTGCTCGAAGGGCAGCTCGATGCCCAGCCCGATGGACAGCCCGCCCGCTTCGGACGCGCCCCGGTTCGCCGCTTCCATGGTACCGGGGCCGCCGCCGGTGATCACCGCGCAGCCGATCTCGGCCAGTGCCTTGCCCAGCTGCTCGCCCACCTCGTACTCGGGGTGCTCGCGGGGCGTGCGCGCGGAGCCGAACACCGTCACCGCGCGCGGCACCTCGGCCAGCGCGCCGAAACCTTCGACGAACTCGGACTGGATCCGCAGCACCCGCCACGGATCGGTGTGCACCCAGTCGGTCGGGCCGCGGGAGTCGAGCAGGCGCTGATCGGTGGTGCCGGGATCCTGCAATCGGGAGCGGCGCAGCACCACCGGCCCGCGTCGCTTCTCCGGCGGGCGCTCCGCGCCGTTGGGTGAGCCCTGGATGGTCATGGCATTGAGGGTATGCAGCGGCGGCGAACGCCGGGTTCCACGGCAGTGACCACGGCGTGGCGCCGCGCGCCCTGCGGCCCGAGAGCCTTGTTGACCAGTGCATACGGGCTGAACGGAACCTGCGCCCGGAGTACCGTGAGCAGTGCGACGGCTCCGGTGGAGCCGGGGCTTTCGCGTCCTCGCCGATCGAGGTTGGGAGCCCGCCATGCTCGTCGAACTCATCATCGGGATCGCGCTGCTCGTGGCGCTGTGCACCGCCTCCAGCGTCCGGATCATCAAGCAGTACGAACGCGGAGTGGTGTTCCGCTTCGGGCGGGTGCTGTCGGCGCCGCGCGAGCCGGGGCTGACCGCGATCGTGCCGGGCGTCGACCGGCTGCAGAAGGTGAACCTGCAGATCGTGACCATGCCGGTGCCCGCGCAGGAAGGCATCACCAGGGACAACGTGACGGTGCGGGTGGACGCGGTGGTCTACTTCAACGTCACCGACCCGACCCGTGCGGTGGTCAACGTCGAGGACTACCTGTTCGCCATGGGCCAGGTCGCGCAGACCTCGCTGCGCTCGATCATCGGCAAGAGCGACCTGGACGAGCTGCTGGCCAACCGGGAGAAGCTCAACCAGGGCCTCGAAGTCATGATCGACAGCCCGGCGCTGGGCTGGGGCGTGCACATCGACCGGGTGGAGATCAAGGACGTCTCGCTGCCGGAGACGATGAAGCGCTCCATCGCGCGGCAGGCCGAGGCGGAACGCGAGCGGCGTTCCCGGATCATCTCCGCCGACGGCGAGTACCAGGCTTCGCGCAAGCTCTCCGACGCCGCGAACGTCATGTCCGGCAGTCCCGAGGCGTTGCAGCTGCGGCTGCTGGAGACGGTGGTGGAGGTCGCCGCGGAGAAGAACTCGACGCTGGTCCTGCCGTTCCCCGTGGAGCTGCTGCGGTTCGTGGAGAACGTGCAGGGCGGCGCGACCGGCAAACCCGCCGAGAAATCCGCTGAACAGCCGCCGTCGGAGGCGCCGCAGCAGGCGCGGACGCCGGAACCGCGCGCCCCGGTGGAAGAATCGGCCGAGTTGGACGGCATTCCGCAGGTCTCCGAACCGCTCGCGGCACCTGACGTGGAGGGCTTGCCGCACGTGCACGACGGCCGCGTCGGCGACTCCTGACGCTGCTCAGCTCAAGAACCGGGTGAGCACGTCCGCGCAATGCCGGACGTCGGCAGCCGGGACGTGCTCCTGCTGGGTGTGCGCCAGCGTCGGCGACCCCGGCCCGAAGTTCACCGCGGGGAGTCCGCGCGCGGCGAAGCGGGCCAC
>NZ_JAFRFW010000677.1:0-1888 GCF_017434145.1 Saccharopolyspora sp.
ATCCGAACGGACCCACGCTGAACGTGCACATCCCTGAATTCCTCAACGCTGTGAAGAACGGCCGCTACGACCCGAAGTAGCCAGCCCGAACAGTTCTCCTGGACCACGCAGCGCGGGTGGCACCCAGCCACCCGCGCCGAGTGCGGCACGTCGAGTGCGCGGCGCCACCTGCTCGGCCGCCCACGTGATGCGTACTTCTACGCTCCCCGCTCCGCGTCGGTGTTCGATACCGTCCGTCCTGATCCACATGCAAAAATCAGGGGAGGATCTCGCGTGAACGTCCGCATCGATCCGACGACGCTGGCGGCCTTGGCCGGAGACCTCGAAGGCCCTAACGACAACCTCGCGAACACCGAGCCCAGAAACCGCTACCGGCAGCGCCGCGCTGCGCGCCGACCGTGGCTCTCGCTGCGCCGGGGCCGATGATGGCCGCCGAGTCCCGGGTGCTGAGTTTCTCGGGAACGTTGGAACAGCAGCCCTCGCCCGCCACTCCTGCCACGGCCGACGAACCGGCATCCGACCTGATCACCGCACTGACCCGATTCTTCCAAGGAATCGGCCGGATGGACGCGGTGCTGGATGTTTTCCGCGCCGCAGAGCTGGTGGTGGAGTACACCGACGACTCCGGCGGGCCCGCGGTCACGGCGATCACCCGCGACGGGCTGTCGTGGATTCCGGTTTGCAGCACGCTCGAGAGCTTCGCCGGGTGGTTGCAGTACTGCGGCCGTGGTGCCGAGACCGCACGTTACGGGCTGATCTCCGGCACCGAGTTGCTGGACACTTGCCTGCCGGAGTTTCCGGCCGGAACGGGGCTGCTCCTCGATCCCGGCACGGAGCGTGCACTGGCCTTGCCGCCGGTGACCGGGATCGTGGCACCGGCGCTGGCCGTCGACCGGCCGGAAACCGACGAATGATCTCCAATCGGCGCCGCACCGGGTGCGGCATCGGCTACGGTCCCCACCGATCGCCGCGCACCCATCCGCTCCCATCCGCCGACGGGGAGGCTCCGTGAACGCACCCGGCAACGGTTTCGGCGTGGACCTGGAAGCCCTGGGCCAGGCGGAAAAAGGTGTCCGCGACGCGGTAGCCGAGCTCAACGAGATGGCAGGCGGCGGGATCGCGGGCGAAGCCGACGGCGGCGCCGATGGGCGCGGCCTGATGGATTTCCTCATATCGGAGGACCTGAGCGCGGAATCCGTCGGCCACGGCGAACTCGCCGCCGCCCTCGTGTCCTTTGTAGACCGTTGGGAGTGGGGCGTGAAGTTCCTCGTCGAGGACGGTCATGACGCGGCCGACGCCTTGCGGGATACCCGCTCCACCTATGAGAAAGCGGAGGACGCCGCGGCCACCGCGATCAAGCGGGTGGCGCACATCGCCGCGGGCAACCCGCTCGAAGACGCCACCGCCTGGGACGACAAGAACGCCGAGCAGCTGTGGGGCGAACTCGCGCCCGACTATTCGGCCGAGTCCGCTGTGCAGGCCGGCGAGAACGTGGTGCGGCAGACCGAAGGCGTGACCGGTCTGGAGATCGACGGCCGCACCGGTGGCGGCGCCTGATGGTGACCAACAGCAGCGGCCTCGGCCAGGACCTCGCCGAGGCCGGCCAGGCCATCAGCGATGGTGCGCACGCGGTCGGCGAAGCACTCGGCTTGGTCGAAGGCGATGTGATCCCCGGCGACCCGGGGCAGATGGCGTCCGTTGCGGAACATCTGACCACCCTGGGCGCGGCGTTCGAGCGCGCAGGCCAGGGCTTCAAGACGATCGATGCCGGCGGCTGGCGTGGCGAGACCGCCGAAGGGTTCGAGGACTTCCTGGCCGGCGCCCCGCCCCGGTGGTTCCGCGCGGCCGATTCGTTCGGCGACGCCGGCGCGGCCGTGCAGCGGTATTC
>NZ_JAFRFW010000678.1:0-10358 GCF_017434145.1 Saccharopolyspora sp.
AGGGCACTGATCTCGCAGGCATCGGCAATCGTATCGAGCAGGGTGGCGCAGCTGCTTGCGGCAATCTTGTAGAAGGATTTCAACGCCTTCTCCTGCTGCTCGTCGGCGAGCAGGGACAGCTGGCCATCGCCGCCGTCCTGCTCGGCCCGCAGCTCGCGCTGCAGGTAGCGCACCACCAGATCGGGCAGGTCGAACGACCGCTGCCCGGGCCGCACCAGGTAGGCGGCCAGCGCGGTGTCGCTGGTCAGGCCCGCCAGTTCCCAGCCGCGGTTGCGGATCGCGTGCAGCGGGCCTTTGACGTCGTGCGCGGCCTTCGGCAGCGCCGGGTCGGCCAGCCAGTCCACCAGCGCCTTCTCGTCGTCCGGGGTGAGCTCGGTGACGTCGGCGTACACACCGGCTCCGTGCTGGTTGACCAGCGCCAGGGTGCGCAGGTCACCGCCGCCGGTGCTCCAGGTACCGGTGCAGGTCATCCCGACGCGTGCGCCGTCGGCGGCGTGCTCGCCGAGCCATCCGGCCAGCGCACCGGGCTCCACGGGACCGCCGGTGACCTCGAAGCCTTCCTCGACTTCGGGTTCGGCCGAGGAGAGCGTCGCGAACAGCCGCTCCCGCAGCACCCGGAACTCCAGGTCGTCGAACAGCCGGTGCACCGCGTCCCGGTCCCACTGGGCCAGCACCAGCTCGTCCGGCGCCACTCCCAGCGGCACCTCCTTGACCAGCTCGGTCAGTTCCCGGTTCAGCTGCACGGCCGCGAGGTGTTCCCGCAGCGCGTCGCCGGCTTTGCCCTTGACCTCGTCGACCCGGTCGACCAGCTCGTCCAGCGAACCGAACTGCTGGATCCACTTGGTCACGGTCTTCTCCCCGACTCCGGGGATCTTCGGCAGGTTGTCCGAGGGGTCGCCGCGCAGCGCGGCGAAATCCGGGTACTGCTGCGGCGAGAGGCCGTACTTGTCCTGCACGGCCTGCGGGGTGAAGCGGGTGAGTTCGGAGACGCCCTTGGTCGGGTACAGCACCGTGACCTGGTCGTCGACCAGCTGCAGGGAGTCGCGGTCGCCGGTGCAGATGGAAACCCGGAAGCCTTCCGCGGTGGCCTGCTCGGTCAGCGTCGCGATCACGTCGTCGGCCTCGAAGCCCTCCATGCTCAGCACCGGCACCGACAGCGCGCCCAGCACGTCCTGGATCAGGCTGACCTGCCCGCGGAACTCGTCCGGAGTGGTGCTGCGATTCGCCTTGTAGTCGGCGAACTTCTCGCTGCGGAAGGTTTTCCGGGACACGTCGAAGGCGACCGCGAAGTGCGTGGGCTGCTCGTCGCGCAGCAGGTTGATCAGCATCGAGGTGAAGCCGTAGACCGCGTTGGTGTGCTGGCCCGTGCCGGTTTGGAAGTTCTCCTTCGGCAGGGCGTAGAACGCTCGGTAGGCCATGGAGTGGCCGTCGATCAGCAGCAAACGTCGGTCTTCGGAAGCCATCACGCCGCCGAAGTCTAGGCTGAGCCACCGACAGCACGTGCGGCGAGGCGCGAGGAGAGGTGCAGCGTGACCGCGACCGAGGATGAGCAGGCGGGCAACGCCGGGATGGACCAGGTGCAGGCCCCGGACAGCGGCCAGTTGCAGCGGCGGATGGGCATCGAATTCGTTGAGTGGTCACCGGAACGTGTGGTGGCGACGATGCCGGTGGAGGGCAACCGCCAGCCCTACGGCCTGCTGCACGGCGGGGCGAACGCGGTGCTGGCCGAGTCGGTCGGTTCCATCGCGGCCGCGCTGCACGCGGGCGAGGACCGGATCGCGATGGGCCTGGAGCTGTCCTGCACGCACCACCGCGGCGTCACCGAAGGAGTCGTGACCGGTACCGCGACCCCGCTGCACCGGGGCCGCAGCACCGCGACTTACGAGATCGCGATCGTCGACGAGCGGGACAAGCGGACCTGCACGGCGCGGCTGACCTGCGTGCTGCGCGACCGGCCCTGATCACGACCGGCGCTGATCACGACCGGCGCTGATCACTCGAGGTTGTCCAGCACCGCCTGGGCCACGGCCTTCATCGTGGTCCGGCGGTCCATGGCGGTGCGCTGCAGCCAGCGGAAGGATTCCGGCTCGGAGAGGTTGTGCTTGCTCATCAGCAGGCCCTTGGCGCGCTCGATGGTCTTGCGCGCCTCCAGCCGCTCGCTGAGGTCGGCGACCTCGGCCTCCAGCGCCTGCACTTCGGTGAACCGGGACACCGCGAGTTCGACCGCGGGCACCAGGTCCCGCTTCGCGAACGGCTTGACCAGGTAGGCCATCGCCCCCGCGTCGCGGGCGCGCTCGACCAGGTCGCGCTGGCTGAACGCGGTGAGGATCACCACCGGCGCGATCCGCTCCCCCGCGATGTTCGATGCGGCCTCGATCCCGTCCATCTTCGGCATCTTGATGTCCAGGATCACCAGGTCCGGCCGCAGCTCCTCGGCCAGCCGCACGGCTTCCTGCCCGTCCCCGGCCTCGCCGACGACCTGGTATCCCTCTTCTTTGAGCATCTCCACCAGATCGAGTCTGATCAACGCCTCGTCCTCGGCCACGAGTACGCGACGTTCGACGGGCTTGGCCTCGCGTGGGTCCTCGGCAGCCGGCGTGGTCACCGGGTCCTCCTGGGGTAGTTCTGACACGGTCCAGTGCGTTGGTCACCGGAAAGTTCAGCTTACCGGCCACACCCGAAGGCCGAGATGACCAGGGAGGGTGACCATGCCGACACCGGTTCGACCATCCGCCCGGCCCGACCTGCGTGATCATCCGCGAGTCGCCCAGTGGTCCGCGGCGTCCGCCAGGGCCCGCCGGATCCGTTCCTGCTCCCGGCTTCCCGTGGTCGGCAGCCGCAGGATCGGCATGTCGTGCTCCCGGAAGATCGCGTCCTTGACCCCGTCCCGCTCCAGTTGGGCCGGGTTGTCCTCGTGGTACTTGAAGCCGTCGACCTCGATCGCCAGCAGCGCCTGGTTCGTCACGCGGTTGTAGACGACGAAGTCGACCGAGGAACGGTGCTTGACGAGTGTCCGTTGCCGCTGCGTGAGGCGGCTCTGGTCGGGGAACAGGTTCTTCAGCAGGACCTGGGGCACCGCGGTGAGGTGCTCGTTTCCCTCCTCGCCGAGGATTTCGCCGAGCACCGTCCACGCGATGTTCTCGGAGGGGTACTCGGTCCGGCGCAGGATTCGTTTTCTCAACGCCTCCAACCGCTGCGAGAAATCCTGGTAGAGCAGGTCGAAGATCGAGATGATCGAGCTGTCCGCCACGCCATCGCCGAGGTCCTGGTAGCGGATGTAGCCGACCAGATCCCGGATGTGGCGGCTGAGCGGCATCATGTCGTGGTTGGTGACCAGGACGAACCGCTGCTTCGCCCGGGACACCGCCACGTTGATCAGCTTCGGCTCGTCCACGAACGGCAGCCCGGTCCGGCCGTACCGGGTCTCGTCGAGGACCGTGGTCAGCACGACCATCTCCTTCTGCCTGCCCTGGAACTTGTGCACGGTGTTGACGTCGATCCCGTCGAGGACGTCACCCGCCTTGTCGCTCTGCAACCGGTACGGGGTCGTGACGCCGATGTCCGCATCCGCGATTCCGCCGCGGTGCTGCGGGATCACCTCGGCTTCGATGACGTCCACCTCGCGCTGGTTCGAGCGGCCCCCTTCGCGGTGCTTGCGCATGTGGTTGCCCTCGGCAGTGCGCCACACGAGCATCGAGCGCTCGGCGCCGCCGCTGGTGTACGGGATGAGCTCGTTGTCGTAGAACTTCTTGTTGCAAAAACCGATGATCGCCGGGGAACACCGGTAGTGCTCGCGCAGCAGCGTTCGCGGGAGCGCGTCGTCGCCGTGGATTTCCCGCAGCGACTCCAGGAGGCTGTTTCGGCAGTCGTAAGCGGGACTCGGCGGTTGGAGGTCCTCCGCCGGCTTCGGTGCGATCGGGGCCAGCTGCCGCGCGTCTCCGACCACGACGAGATTGCGGCAGCACGCCAGCGCCAGCCCGGCGACGATCGGGTCGACCTGCGAAGCCTCGTCGATGATCAGGTAGTCGAGCAGGACTCCGCTCGCGATGCTGTCCGCGAGCGAGTGGCAGGTGCTCAGCACGACCGGGTAGTCCGCGAGGAAGTCCTGGAACTCGTTGCACCGCTTGTACTTGTCCTGCCGATAGGTCTTGCGCGGACGGTTCCGGTACCGAGAACCGAGTTCGGCGCGCAGGGCCCGGATCGAAAGATCCCGGTGCTCTTCCGCGAGCGCCCCGAATTCCGCCCGCTCCAGGCCGTCGTCGAGTCGGCGGAGCTGTTCGTCCAACTCGGCGATCCGCTTTTCGTAGTACGCCCGCTGGAGCCGCACGACCACGTCGGTGTCCCCGGGGTCGATCCCGCGCAGCGATCCGTATTTGAAGTACTTCCGGATCCGCCGCAGCAGCCCCGGCCGGGCACCGTTGCGTTCCAGGTCGCTTTCGGCCAGGTAGTCCAGGACGCGGGCGGACGAGCGGCGCAGCAGCGGCAGCCCTTCCAGGTCGGGTAGCTCCTCACGGCGCAGGTGCTGCTCGAAGTGCCGCAGTTCCAGCCGGTACGCCTCGACCTCCTGGCGGAGCTCGGCGCTGCGCCGCTCGTCCCGCTGCAACCGGCGCAGCCGATCGTCCACGTCGGCCAGCCGCGCGGGATCGGGGTTTTCCGGGGTCTCGGCGGCGAATGCGCGAACCTGCTCGTTGCGGGTGGTCTGGCCGGCGAAGAACTTCGCTTGCTTGTCCTTGTTTCCGAGGTTGGCGAGCACGTGCCCGAAGCCGAGCTCGGCGAGCTTCTCCTGCACGTTGTCCACGGCGGCGTTGGTGTGCGAGACCACTGCCACGGTTTCGCGCCGGACGACGACGTTCGCGATCAGGTTCAGGATCGTCTCGGTCTTGCCGGTGCCTGGCGGGCCTTCGATGACCGACAGGTCGTGGGTGAGCGCCCCATCCACCGCCGCGCGCTGGCTGAGGTTGCAGCGGAACGGAAAGATCGGGGCGGTGCCCGCCTGCCGGGTCCGGATCGGGGCGGCCGAGAGGTAGGAACGCAGCACGCTCTCCGGATGGATGAACTCCAACCTTTCGTACGGGCGCCGCAACGGATCACCCGCGGGGAGCCCCGCCACGACCGCGTTCCAGTAGTCGCGCACCCCGGCCTCGAGTCCCGTCGGCGGAGGGCAGTTCAGCACCCGTACCTGGGCCGCCGGATAGCAGCGGTGGTCCTCACCCCGCTGCGTCCGGTAGAAGACCCGAGACCACGCACCTTCCGATCCGGAGAACGTGCAGACCTCCACGGCGCTCGACCACACGGCGCCGTTCACCTCGACCCGCTCGTGTTCACCGACGACTACCTGCTCCGGACCGGCGAGGATCGAAACGCGCTCCGGGCGGTACGCGTACCGGCGGCCACCGTTGAACACGATGCCGACCTTCCCGTCGGCCGAATCGTGTCCGGACACATCTCGCGTCTGGTCCTGGAACCGCCCGGACTGATCTTGGATCAGGACGGCTTCGCAACGTGGATCGATCACGCTGGTCTCCTCGGTGCGGAGCTCACCGGCGCCGCACGACCGCGGGCGACAGCCCCGGCAACGCGACGCGGCACGGCCACCGGGCACTACAGCAGACGATCGACGCCACCTCCGGCGAATGCACCGACATCACCCGATCGGCGCCCGGTCGGCGATCACTGCGAACCGGACCGTCCCGCCGAGAGCGCGCCCAGCCGAAGCCAGGGGCTCGTAGACGCCCTGCGCAGGCCACATGCGAACCCCGCCCACAACCTTTGATCAAGCCCACGCTAGGCTGTTCCCTCAAGCCCCCGTAGCCCAACCGGCAGAGGCGGCGGACTCAAAATCCGTACAGTGTCCGTTCGAATCGGACCGGGGGCACCACCGCTGAGCTGCGGAAACAATGGAAGATCGTGATCATGGAAGTGATCGCTGGGTGCGGCCTTGGGTGCGAGCACACTCAAGGCCATGACTGCTGCGCGATCAGAGTCGCGTGGACGTGGCCGGATCGAGGAGCGAGCGACGGGCTTCCGCGTGGTGGTGTACGCGGGCGTCGATCCGGTCACCGGCAAGCGCGTGTACCTGCGCAAGACGATCAAGGGCAAGGACAAGGCAGCCGAGCGGCGGGCCGAGAACGCTTTGACGAGCTTGCTCAACCAGGTCAACGAGCAGAACTCCACGCCTTCGACGGTCGCGCTCTCCTATGCACTCGATGAGTGGCTACGCACGAGCGAGCTGGAAGAGAGCACGCACCACACGTACGAGGGCTACATCAAGCGCACGATCCGGCCCGCACTCGGCGAGACACCGGTCAGCAAGATCACGCCCCGCGTGCTTGAGAGCTTCTACAGCGAGCTTCGGCGCTGCCGCACCCGCTGCGATGGCAAACCGCGGATCGACAAGCACACGAAGAGCGGCGAACACGACTGCGCCGAGTCCGGCTGCAAGCCGCACGTCTGCAAGCCGATGGGTTCCTCCACCATCCGGCAGATTCACGCCATCCTCAGCGGCACACTCGACGCAGCCCAGCGCTGGGAGTGGATCAGCTCGAACCCCGCCCGCATCGCGTGCAAGCCGAAACAGAAACGGCCCGAACCCGACCCGCCTACCCCGGCAGAAGCCGCGCAGCTCTCGGAAAAAGCGTTCAAGATCAACGAGGACTGGGGAACGCTGGTGTGGCTCGCCATGACCACAGGGATGCGCCGCGGCGAAATCGCCGCCCTCCGCTTCGCGCGGGTCGACCTGGATGAAGAGGTCATCGACCTCCGCCGCAACTGGGTCCGCGGCGTCGAGAAGGGGACCAAGACACACCAGAACCGCCGCATCCCCCTCGACTCCGAAACCGTGACGCTGCTCAAGGAACACAAGGCGCGGGTGCGCGAGCGCATCGAACGGGTCGGCGCCACCTTCTCAGAAGACCTGTTCGTCTTCGGCGGCAGCAAGACCCCGTATCACTCCGAGCCCTACTCCCCCAACGCCGTCACCCAGCGATACAAGGACATGGCAACCCGGCTCGGCATAGACACGCATCTTCACTCCCTACGCCACTACTCCGCCACCGAACTACTCACCGCCGGAGTCGACCTCCCCACCGTCTCCGGCCGCCTCGGGCACGGCGGCGGAGGCGCAACCACACTTCGCGTCTACGCAGCATGGGTCGCTGCTTCGGACCGTAAAGCCGCCGAGATCCTCGGCTCTCGAATGCCCAAAAGGAGCTCCCGCAAAGGGAAGGCTACTCACACGCAACTCCATCTTTGTTCCTATCCAGCTTAGCCCTATATCCAGCATCTCCACGATACAGTGGAGCCTTACCCGCATCCCTAACAGCGTCACAATTCTTATAGTAAAAAGATTCGCTATCTGGCTTTGGAGAGCTACTTCCATTTTCTGACGTGCCGTCATCTTCCGTTCCCCCTGGAAGGGGATTGAGCCTCGCATAATCACTCGATGGGCATTCAACTCCCGGTTGCGTCACACGAACGCTGGAGTAGTTCCCATAAATCCCATTGACATCTTGCCCGGCCGCCGGATCGTGCGAGCAAACGATCCATGAATCCATGTTTCCAGTCGGCTGGTTATCCGTGTATGCACCCGTCGCCGAGACATTTTTGATCCCGACTGAGCGCAAGATTTGCGCAGCCTCAGCAAAGGTTTTCTGCGTCACATCAGGAACTTTAGGCCAAGGAATAGGTCCTCCATCACTAGCAGGACACGGCACTCCAACGCGAACAACCCCGAAGTCCAGATTTTTCCCGTTGGCAACCTGGAAACATACTTGCCAGTTAGAACGAACTATCTGAGTTTCGTCACCAGGAGACGCATCGTGCGAAACATTTGTGTAACCGCTTTGAGTAGCACCGGTCGCGGCATCTTCGAGGCTTTTGCCTACAAAATTCGGAACCTCCGGGGGATTCACCGCATTTTTCCCGATTTCCGGTCCGGTCACCACTGCAGCTACTACTACGACAAGCAGCAACCAGACCACACTAAGTACCATTCCTCTTATTTTTCTATCGTGCGGCCAATTGCTAAGATAAGCGAAAGCTAAGCCAACCGGAGGAAAAACTACTAGCGCCAGGATTATTACCGCATTGTGCTGGCGCCATTCCGATTTGGACTCCCGCGAATACACCAAATACTCCTTACAGCGAATACCCTTCAGTGCACGCTTCGCAAGCCTTCGTGGAAACAGGGGACCTAGCGAAGTGTGCAAGATTAAGATATTACGTCGCTAAGAGTGGCCTGCTTCGGCATAGAAAATTGCCCCCGCAACAATAACTAACCCGAACAGCCCTCTCTACGTGGGTCAGAATCGCTGTGCGTGATTGAACGCGGCCGGTCGGCTGGGTGCGAGTCTGGGTGCGAACCTCTGCCTGCGATGCCCGCAGAGCGACGTCTGCCCTGCCGATCCGCGCCCTCCGCCGCAGGACAGCACCAGAGCGACACTGCTCGGCCGACTCAAAATCCGTACAGTGTCAGTTCGAATCGGACTGGGGCACCCCTTCTCATCTGGTCGGCGCGGCCTCTCACCAGGCATTTCGCGTGAAAGACCGCACCGATCCCCTCAGCGGTTGTTCCCGGCTGCTACGGCTGACTGCGGCTAGCTACGGACGGTGTGCGGACACGGTCATCAGCTTGCCGGGGTCGTCCCGAACCGCAGCGCTTCCTCAATGCGGCGCCGCGCGCTGGTCTCCTGGTCGGCGAGCACCTTCGCGTAGACCTGGTGCAGCACGGCGACCGAGTGCCCGGCCCATTCGGCCACCTGCGTCGAGGGGACTCCGCTCCGGACTCGGACCTCGACCCGGTGCCCCAGCCGAGTCGGTCGTGAACCCGACCGACAGTCGCCCGGCTAGCCCTCCGGTCCGGGTTCCGATCGCGTTGATCATCGCGGGCTGGCCGACACCACACCCGAAGAAACCGCGATGCCTAAGATCGCCCGGCGCCCCGGCAACGTCCGGGACACCGCCCGCACCGCCCCTGCGCAACAGGTCACGAACCGGAACCGGACCGGTGCGCGCGCTGCGGAACCCTGTCTCTGCCACGGCGTTCGCGTCAGAGTTGCAGGCCGATGTACTTGGTCTCGAGATATTCCTCGATGCCTTCGCTGCTGCCTTCCCTGCCGAGGCCGGATTCCTTGATGCCGCCGAACGGGGCGGCCGGGTTGCTGACCACGCCGCGGTTGACGCCGGTCATGCCGCTGTCCAACGCCTCGGCAACTCGCATCGCCCGGCTGAGGTCCTTGGTGAACACGTACGAGGCCAGGCCGAACCGGGTGTCGTTGGCCGCGCCGATCGCCTGCTCCTCGGTGTCGAACGGGTAGATCGCCGCTACCGGCCCGAAGATCTCCTCGGTGCGCAGCTCCGCGTCCGCCGGGATCGCGCGCAGCACTGTCGGTGGGTAGAAGTAGCCCGGTCCACCCGGAACCTTGCCTCCGAGCAGCAGTTCGGCGCCCCGCTCGACGGCGTCGTCGACCAGTTCGGCGACCTTGTCCCGCTGCCGCGCATCGATCATCGGGCCGAGCCCGGTGTCCGGGTCCAAGCCGGATCCGGTGCGCACCGCCGCGAGCCGCTCGGTGAGCTTGCCGGTGAACTCCTCCAGCACGCCGGACTGCACGTATATCCGGTTCGCCGCGACGCAGGACTCCCCGCCGTTGCGGAGTTTCGCCACGGTCGCACCGTCCACCGCCGCGTCGATGTCGGCGTCGTCGAACACCAGCAGCGGCGCGTTCCCGCCGAGTTCCATCGAACTGCGCAGCACGCCTTCGGCCGCCTGCCCGAGCAGCAGTTTGCCGACCCGGGTCGATCCGGTGAAGGAGATCTTGCGCAGCCTCGGGTCGGCGATCATCGGCTGCACCAACCCGGCGGCGTCGGTCGTGGTGAGCACGCCCAGCACGCCGTCCGGCAGGCCCGCTTCGCGCAACACCTCGGCCAGCAGCAGCATGGTCAGCGGAGTCTGCTCGGCGGGCTTGATCACCACGGGACATCCGGCGGCCAGCGCCGCGCCGATCTTGCGGGTGCCCATCGCGAGCGGAAAGTTCCACGGCGTGATCAGCAGCGTCGGCCCAACCGGGCGCTTCGTGGTGATGATCCGGTACTGGCCGCCGGGTTCGACGCCGTAGTCGCCGTCGAGGTGCAGCCGGCTCGCGCTTTCCGAGAACCACCGGAAGAACCCGGCCCCGTAGTCCACTTCGCCGCGCGCCTCGGCCAGCGGTTTGCCCATCTCCAGGGTGATCAGCGTGGCGATTTCTTCGCGTCGCCGGAGCAGCCCGTCATGAGCGGCGCGCAGGATGTCGGCCCGCCGCTGCGGTGCCGTGCCCGCCCAGTCGGCGGCAGCGTCGACGGCGTGATCCAGCGCGTCGGACGCG
>NZ_JAFRFW010000679.1:0-3528 GCF_017434145.1 Saccharopolyspora sp.
CTTGGGATCGACCGCGGTGTCCTCCACGAACGCCAGTGGCCGGCGCGTTCCGGAGCCCGCGGCCATCAGCAGGCCGAGGCCCGCCTTGCGCTCCTTCAGCAACGCCGATTGTTGTTGCGGAGTAACCGCTTCAAGGGTGTGGTAGCCGTGCTCGTGCTTGCGCCACAAGGAACTCAGCCGTTGCAGCCGTCCGGTCAGCTCGTCCTGATCGTCGCCGGTGAAGCTGACGAACAGCAGCGCATCCGGGTCACCTTCCAGGATCGTGCCCAGCGAGGCGTACTCGATGCGTTCCCGGGACAGGTCCAGGATCGTGCGGTCCATCAGCTCCACACCGGACGGATCGAAGCTCAGCGCGTCCTCGGTCGCCTCGATCGCCGCTTGGGTGGAGGTGAAGTGCCCGACCGCGATCACCGTGTGCCTCGGTTTCGGTACCAGGTCCACCAGTGCTTCGGTGGCCACGACCAGCGTTCCCTCCGAGCCGACGACGAACTCGGCGAGGTCGAACGGTTCGGCGGATATCCGGTCGAGCCGATAACCGCCCGAGCGGCGCCAGAACTCCGGGTAGCCGCCGGCGATCGCGTCCTTGTTCTCCGCGACGATCCGCGGAAGTTCCCGGTACAGCGCGCCTTCCAGCGTCCCGGCCGCTGCACGTCGTTGCCGCTCGGTTTCGTCCACCGGGCCGAGACGCGCCCTGCTGGCATCCGCGAGCACCACGCTCAGCTCGCGCACGTGGTCGATCGTCATGCCGTAGCGCACCGAGCCGCTGCCCGCGGAGTTGTTGCCGATCATCCCGCCCAGCGTGGCGCGATTGCTGGTCGAAGTGTCCGGGCCGAACATCAGCCCGTGCGGCGCGGCGGCCCGGTTGAGCTGGTCCTGCACCACGCCCATTTGCACGCGAGCCGTCCGCGATTCCGGGTCGAGATCCAGGATCTGGTTCATGTACCGGGAAAAGTCCAGCACGAGTCCCGGACCGACGGTCTGCCCGGCGAGGCTCGTGCCCGCTCCGCGCGGCACCACCGGCACTTCGTGCTCACGGGCGACGGCGACAGCGGCGGCCGCATCGTCGGCGTCCCGCGGGAACACCACGCCCAGCGGCGTGATCGTGTACATGCTCGCGTCGCGCGAGAACAGGTGCCGGGTGTAGTCGTCGAAAGCGACCTCGCCGGAGATTTCGCGCCGCAGCTCGTTTTCCAGCTCGCTCATCACGCCGCCTTCAGCACTCGCAGGGCTTCCTCGACACCGCCCTGATCGATCGGAACACCGGCCAACTCGAGTCCCATCTGGACACCCGCGAGCGTCCCGGATAGCGATACATCGTTGAAGTGGCCCAAGTGCCCGATGCGGAAGACCTTGCCAGCGACCTTGCCCAGGCCCGCGCCGAGCGACATGTTGAACCGGTGCAGGATCAACTCGCGAACCTTGTCCGCATCATGGCCATCGGGTAGCACAACCGCCGTCAGCGCCGGTGAATGCTCGCGCTCGTCCAGGCACAACGTCTCCAGACCCCACGCGCGCACGGCGGCGCGCGTGGCCGCGGAGTGCAGCCGGTGGCGCTCGAAGACCTGCGGCAAGCCCTCGTCATCAAGCATCCGCAGCGCCTCCCGCAGTCCGAACAGGAGATTCGTCGCCGGTGTGCTGTGGAAGAAACCCCGCCGATTGGCCTGTAGAACCGGTTGCCAGTCCCAATAGGACCGCGGCAGACCGGCCTTCTCGTTAGCCCGCAAGGCCTTCTCGCTCACCGCGTTGAAACCGAGGCCCGGCGGCAGCATCAGGCCCTTCTGCGAGCAGGAGATCGTGACGTCCACGCCCCAGTCGTCGTGCCGGTAGTCGATCGAGCCGAGCGAGGAGATCGTGTCCACCAGCAGCAGCGCCGGATGAGCCGCCTCGTCCATCGCCCGCCGCACCTCGGCGATCCGGCTGGTCACGCCGGTGGAGGTCTCGTTGTGCACCGCGCAGACCGCCTTGATCTCGTGCGCGGAGTCCCCGGCGAGCCGTTCGGCGACCACCACCGGATCGACGCCATGCCGCCAATCGCCGGGCACGAAATCCACCCGCAGGCCCAACTTCTCGGCCATCTCCCGCCACAGCACCGCGAAGTGCCCGGTCTCGAACGCCAGCACCCGGTCTCCGGGGCTGAGCGTGTTGACCAGCGCCGCCTCCCACGCACCGGTCCCCGACGACGGGTAGATCACGACCGGGCCGGTGGTGCCGAAGTCCGGCCGCACCGCTTGCAGCACCTCTCCGGTCAGCTCGGCGAACTCCGGGCCGCGGTGATCGATGGTGGGCGCGGACATCGCGCGCAACACCCGCTCCGGAACGTTCGTCGGGCCTGGAATTTGCAGGAAGTGATTGCCGATCGGCTGCGCCATCGGATTCTCCTCATTCAGTTCTGCAACTCTTGACGTCAAATGTGGCCGGGGCCATACTTCCTCGGCACGAGACCACGGATTCGCCTCATGAATTCAGTTCCCGCTCCCGTCCCCGAGCCGACGACTGCCTCGCACCGAGGAGCCACATGTCCGTACAAGTAGTCTCCATCATCGGCCTGGTACTCATTTTCCTGATCGCCACGCTGCGCTCGGTGAACATGGGCGCAGTAGCTTTTCTGGGCGCATTCCTCATCGGCACTTTCGTGGTGCGGGAAAGCGCCGACGACCTGTTCTCCGGATTCCCCGGCGACCTGTTCACCGTGCTGGTCGGGGTCACGCTGCTGTTCGCCATCGCCAAGAGCAACGGCACCGTCGACTGGCTCATCCACGTCGGAGTCCGCGCCGTGCGCGGCCGGATCGCGCTGGTCCCGTGGGTGATGTTCCTGGTGACGAGCCTGCTGACGATGGTGGGCGCGGTCGTGCCGGGCGCGGTCGCGATCATGGCCCCGATCGGGCTGAACTTCGCCGCCCGCTACCGGATCAACCCGATGCTGATGGGCCTGCTGATCATCAACGGCGCCACCGCGGGCGGCTTCTCGCCGATCAGCATTTTCGGCAGCATCACGAACGGCGTGGTGGAACGCAGCGGACTGCCCAGCAACCCGGCGTTGCTGTGGGGCAGCCAATTCGTTTTCAACCTGTTGCTCAGCGTGCTCGTCTTCTTCCTGTTCGGCGGCCGGGAACTGCTGCGGCGGAAAGTCGACACCGAGTCTCCGGAAAGCTCCGGAGAAATGGCTGGACCCGGGACCAGCGGAGGAACCGGCGGCACCACCACGGCCACCGCGGCCGAACCGGCCACCGGTGCGCTCGCACAAGTCACCACGCTCAACGCGAATCGCGCGATCACGCTCACCGGCCTGGCCCTGCTGGCCGTCGGCGCGCTCGCGCTGGAATTCGACGTCGGACTGCTGTCGCTGAGCATCGCCACCGTGCTGTGCATCATCTCGCCGCAGACGACCAAGGCGTGCATCGGCGAGGTCGCGTGGCCGACCGTGCTGCTGATCTGCGGCGTGGTGACCTACGTGAGCATGATGGAGGAGATCGGCACCATCGAGTTCCTCGGCGACGGCGTCGCAGGCATCGGCGTTCCGCTGCTGGC
>NZ_JAFRFW010000680.1:0-2326 GCF_017434145.1 Saccharopolyspora sp.
GCAAGCGTCTGCCCGTCGCCCAGCGCGGCGACCATCGCGGCCGCCGCCGCGGCGGGCAGGTAACCGTCCGGGTGGCCGTGCGTGAGAACGCCGATCGAGATGCCGAGCTCCGCGGCCGCGGCCGGGGTGTCGGCGTGCAGGCCGACGAGCGCCGCGCGGGCCGCGGCCCCCGCGCCGGTGGCCTGGTTCGGTGCAGCGGCCGGAGTCGGCAGACCGGCCTGGCCGTCCCAAGTGCCCAGCGCCGTCAGCGTCGCCTCGTCCGGGACGCGCTGGGTGCGCAGCCGCGCGTCGGCGGCCAGCGGATCGGGGCGGACCACCGGCTCGGTGGCGCCCTGCGCCACGACCCACTGCTGCAGGGCGCCGCGCACCGACTCGGCCTCCGAAGCCGAACCGTGGAGTCTGCTGTGGACGGTCGCGCGCAGGAGGCCGTTCAGCACGAACACCGACTGCTGGCCGATCGCGCTCGCGTTGCCGATCGCGCCGAGGTGCTCGGTCAGCTCCCGAACCCCGTCCGGTTGCTTGCGCAGGATCATCCGCTGCGCGGTGTAGGCCCACGGGGCGCCGAGCGCGTCACCCGCGGCGCAGCCGAGCGCGCAGCCCGCGAGCCGGTCGAGCCGGTTGAGCGGTTGCGGAGTTTCCTCGGGGAGTTCGCCGTCCTCGTCGCCGGAGGCGACCAGTTGCGCGGCGCGTTCGGCGCCGAACGCCTCTTGCAGCAGCTTGTGCAGGCCCTCGGAGAGGTCGTTGGGGGTGTCGTCCTCGCCGTCGCGGAACTTGCGCCAGGCGGCCAGGAGGCGGAGTTCCTCGTGGGAGAGACCGTCGCCGTCATCGGAGGACGACTCCTGCGACGTCTCCGCGGCCGGAGCCTCGGCCGCTGAAGTCTCGGCCGCTGAAGTCTCGGCCGCTGAAGTCTGGGCGCCTGGGACCCGGGCGGCTGCCGGGCTCCGGGCCGGTTCGGGGTCCTGGGCTGCCGGTTGCTGTTGAACAGGTTCGGACTCTGCGGGATCCGCGGTCGTTGCAGGTTGCCCGTTCGCTGCCGGTTGTTCGGTCGCAGCGAATTGCCGGGTTGTTGCGAAGTCCTGAGCCGCTGCGGGCTCCTGAGCCGCTGCGGACCCCCGGGCTGCCTGCGATGTGGCCGCGGGCTCGTGCGCGAGCGCCGATGCAGTCGTCACCGGAGGCTGCTGCGCGGCCGCGGATTCTTGGGCGATCGGTTCGGCGGTCGGCGGCTCGGTCGCGGTTCGCTCGGATCGCGCCTGCGTCCGCGCTTCCGTGGCCTGCTGATCAGCTGCCGGCTGTGCGGGCGCGGACTCGGCCGGTTGTTCGGCTGCCGAGATTTCCGCGGCGGCTTGGGCCGCGGAATGCTGCTCAGCCGCGTCATGCCGCTCGGCGTCGGGTTGTCCGGCCTGGTCTTGCCGGTCGGAATCCCGTTCCTCGGCCATCGAGCCCTGGCCGGTCCCGAAGTGCGGGCCAGACACCGCGCCCTGGCCGATTCCCGGTGTCGATCCGGGACCTTGGTCGGAGCCGGGCCTCCGGCCAGAAGCGGCGTCCGGACCGGAACCGGGCCGCTGAGCGGTGTCCTGCTCGCCGGAGCTGTCGTCGGTTCCGTTTCCGGCGGCGAGCTGGGTGGCGGCGAGCTGGGCGGCCGTTCCTCCGGAAGCGGCACCGGTAGCGGTCTCGTCGCGCTTCGCATCTCCTGCCGGAGAATCGGCCGCGGTCTGCGCGGCAGCGGACGTGGAAACCGAGGCGGCAGCCGCGGAACCGGTCGACGGAGCCGCCGACTCGGAGCCCGTTGCCGGGTCCGTTTCCGAGTTCGAGGATGTTGCTGCATCCGCCGATTCACCGGCATCCGCCGATGGACCGGTATCCGCCGATCGTCCGGTACCGGTTGCCGAGTCGGCAGCGGATGCCGACCCGGCGGTGGGTGCCGAGTCGGCAGCGGATGCCGAACCGGCGACGGACGCGGCATCGGCCGCAGGGCTCGCACCGGCCGCGGGACCCGAACCGGCGTCCGGCGCGGCACCGGCACCCGACTCCGCACCGGAAGCCGACTCACCGGACTCCTCCGCAGCGGCCACCCGCGCCGAAACCGGGCTCGCGATCGGCGCGGCCGGGCCCGCCGGGTAGCGGCTCAGCCACTCCGGAACGGCCGGCGGGTTCGCGCCGAACTCCTCGACCGCGTCCCGCGCCAGCTGCTCGACTACATCGCCCAGCTCGACCTTCCGCCGCCAGCTCTGCGGCACCGCTTCCGCCGAGTGCGCCGCGCCCATGATCGAGCCGCACACGGCGGCCGTCGCGGCGCTGTCGCCGGAGTGGTTCGCCGCCAGCACCA
>NZ_JAFRFW010000681.1:0-6611 GCF_017434145.1 Saccharopolyspora sp.
CACCTCGCAGGCCCTCACCGGGCGCGGCGGGCGACGCATCCAGCAGCGTGCCTACAGCTATCGCGCCGACGGGTTCCTCTCCCGCATCGAGGACCAGCTCACCGGCAACCGCACCTTCGACCTCGACCAGGTCGGGCGCGTGACCACGGTCCACGGCTCCGGCTGGACCGAACGCTACGCCTACGACGCGGCGGGCAACATCACCGAGGGGGCGTGGCCGGCACCCACCGACTCGCCCGACTCCGAAGCACTCGGAGACCGCGAGTACAACGGCACCCTCATCCGCCGCGCGGGCAAAGTCCGCTACGAGCACGACGCCCAAGGCCGCATGACCCTGCGCCAGCAAAAACGCCTCTCCGAAAAACCCGCCACCTGGCACTACACCTGGGACACTGACGACCGCATGACCGGCGTCACCACCCCCGACGGCACCCGCTGGCACTACCACTACGACCCACTCGGCCGCCGCATCGCCAAGCAACACCTCGGCCCGAACGACGACGTCATCGAACGCATCGACTTCACCTGGGACGGACCCGCCCTCGCCGAACAAACCCACAAAACACGGCACAACGAAGCAAGGAACACGGTCTGGGAGTACGAGCCCGGCAGTTTTCGACCCTTAACTCAGCATCATCGCTCCCCACTTCGCGAAGCACCCCAGCAGTGGATCGACGAACAATTCCACGCGATAGTCACAGACGTGGTCGGATCCCCGTCAGAATTGGTGGACGACAGGGGCGCGGTAGCGTGGTTCCACAGGACGACGCTTTGGGGAGAGCCACTCGATGAAGAAGGCGGTGGTGTCACGATGCCACTGCGGTTCCCCGGCCAGTACGCAGATCGGGAAACAGCCTTCAACTACAACTACCAGCGTCACTACAGTCCCGCTTTGGGCAGGTATGCGAGCTCGGACCCGTTGGGGCTTGCGCCAGGACCGAACCCGTATCGATATGTGTTCAATCCAAACTCGGAAATCGACCCTCTTGGATTGACGCCATGCGGACTCAAGTACGTTACCTACATCAAGTCGAATCCGACAACCGGCGCGGTGTACTCCGGTCGCGCACGCGGTACTGGCGCTCCCGAGGACATCGTTGCGGCGCGGGACGCTGGGCACCATATGGATGAGCATGGATTCGGTCCGGCGCAGCTGGACAAGTTCGCCGATGCGAATTTGCCGTTCGTGCAGCGGCACCAGGACTTAGCATACCAGATGATCAGGGGCAGGGAGCAGAATCTCATCGACTTCTTCGGTGGTGCACAATCAGCAGGAGGGACGTCCGGGAATGCGATCCGCGGGATCGCCGAGGACAACCCGCTGCGGCAAACTTTCATGGACGCTGCGAGAGGCCAATGGGGCTTGCAGTAAACTAGGGACATCGACATTACTTGATCGGGGTGAGCATGAAGCGGATATCATTCTCGCCGGGTCAGCTTTTTGAAGTTCCGGCCGGCGATGACGACCACGCCTTCGGCCTGATGCTGGAGAAATCGCCGTACTGGGCCTTCTATGACAGGGAGGCCAATTTTGATGAGGCTGGACGCCCTGCCGATGACCCGATGTTCATTGTTGCAGTGGCGAAGTCGGCATACTCCTCCGGCAAGTGGGGCGAGCCGATCCGGAAGTTGCCCAACCAGGCCCTTCCGCCGATACCTCGATTTTTTCGACAGGATCCAATATCAGGCGATTGCGATATATTCGACCCGTCCGGAGGGTCGGATGAGGGGACTTCGGCGGCCCCGGAAGACTGTATCGGACTCGAGCGTTATGCAGTTTGGTCCGCGGAACATGTGGTCTCACGGATAGCTGATACTTACGCGGGCCGCCCCAATTCTTTTACCGAATCGATGCGGGTGAAGTTCTGACGCTTCCCGCAAAAGCGAGCAATTCCGTTTCTTTCCGGAACGCCGCGAGAGCCTCCGGGGGCAGCATACGCATATCGCGAGATTTCGTTACAGTCCGATAAGAACAGCAGAGGGCTGGTGTTGCCAGCGACGGAAACGATCTGCGGATATCCGATACGGCGACTCGTGCTGGGGCGGGTGGGCGGCGACAGCCGTCGGAACCGTCGCGGGAGCTGGCCCGGTCGCGGATCCGACTGGAGTCCTATCGTGCTCATCGCCGACGATCCAGTGCGTTGCTTCCAGCGTTAGGTACCGGACCACCACACCAACCGCCGAGCGCCGCGCCGCTCAGGGCTTCCGGCCGATGGCGCCGATGTGCAGGGCGTGTGCCGGGTTCTGCGGGTCCGGGAAGTCCTCGTCCGGTCGCCATTGGTTGTTCGGCACCAGGCCGGGTTCGATCAGTTCGAGGCCGTCGAAGTAGTGCAACTGCTGCTCGCGGGTGCGGAAGCAGTTCGAGCCCATGCCGCCTTCGGCGAACGCGCGGGCGAGGTCTCGGGCGTGCGGCTCGCCGGTGTCGCAGGTGTTCGAGGCCATCAGGTAGCCGCCCGAGGGCAGCCGGTCGCGGATGCGGGCGGCGACGCCGTCCGGGTCCTCCTCGGCTTCGAGGTGCATGAGGATTCCGCCGAGCAGCACGGCGAACGGCCGGTCCGGGTCGATCAGCCGACGGGTCTCGGGGTCGTCGAAGATCGCGTCCGGGTCGCGCAGGTCCGCGTGGATGAGACCGGTGGTCTCGTCGGCGGGCAGCAACGCGCGCCCGTGCGCGAGCACGATCGGGTCGTTGTCGGTGTAGAGCACCCGGACTTCCGGATCGATGCGCTGCGCGACCTCGTGCACGTTGCCCGCGGTGGGCAGGCCGGAGCCGATGTCGACGAGCTGGCGCACACCGACCTCGCCGACCAGGTACCGCACCGCCCTGCGCAGGAACGCGCGGTTGGCCTTCGCCAGCAGCGGTGTCTCCGGGACCGCCTCGAGCATCGTCCGGCACGACTGCCGATCCGCCTCGTAGTGGTCCTTCCCGCCGAGCAGGTAGTCGTAGACCCGCGCGATCGAAGGAACGCTCGTGTCGATCTGCGACGGGACCGGCGCCCGCCCGCTGGAAAGCCGGGAAAAGACCGGGTCGCTCACGTCCACCACCTGTTGCTCGTACCGCGGGCAGAGTGTCGATCATAGAACGGATCACCGCGCCGTCTCGACACTGCGTGCCACATCGCCCGAAATGCCGAGAACGACCGCCGGCGAGCAATTCGCTACCGCTCGCAGCCGGTGCCCCGGGTCGCGAGCCACCTATCCTTGGACCAGCCGCGACGCGGGGGGTCGACAGGTGAGCAGCTGCCAGGACGAACCCGAGGATCCGCTGCTGGCAGGGGTCGTTCCCGCAGCGGAGCGGCGGATCTGGCTGTTGCTGGACGCCGGCCGCTTCGAGGAGGCCGAAGCCGCGTTCGACCGCATACCGGCCGCGCCGGACGAGACCGGATACGCCCCGGCCGTGGTCCTGGTGAACCGGGCGCTGCTGGCCGCGCGGCTGGACCGCATCCCGCGGACGATCCAGCTGGCCGCCGAAGGGTGGTCCCGGCTCGACATGGAAAGCGCAGACGACGCGAGCTCGGCGCACGCGGTCGGGATGCTCGGTTATCTACTGGCGTCGGTGGGCAGCCACGAGTCCGCGGTGGCGATGGGCACCTCGGCGGTGCGGCTGGCCCGCCGCTGCGGTGATCCCGACACCTTGGCGCACTGCCTGCTGCGCGAGGCGGGCACGCGGCTGGCCGGGTTGATCGACGACCCCGACGCCACCCGCGCCGATTTCACCGCGGTGCAGGCGCTCTGCGAGGAATCGCTGTCGCTGGCCTCGCCGAGCCAGACCCGCCGCCGGGCGCTGACCACGCGCGCGCGGGTGCTGGCCAGCTTGGACTCCCTGGAGGAGGCCGAGAGCCGCGCCACGCGAGCACTCGAGCTCAGCCGCCGGACGGAGGACTGCTACACGCTGTCGTTCGCGAACCGCGTCCTCGTGGAGGTCCGCAAGCGCCAGGGGCGCCTGCACGAAGCCAGGGCCTTCGCCGACCGGGCGGTGGACGCGGTGCAGCGCACTCGCGAATACCGGCTGTTCCGCCGGTTCTCGTGGCAGCTGGCGACGCTGTGCCGGGAGCTGGACGACCCGGCAGGCGAGGCCGCCGCGCTGCACCGCATGATCGGGGCCGGGCGCACGACCGTGCGCGCCTTGCACGAGGGTCTCGGGCAGGCGCTGGAACAGCGCCACCTGTCCATGCGGGAGCAGCGGCGCGAAGAGGCCGCGCGGAAGGCGGCCGACCGCGACCCGCTGACCGGCCTGCTCAACCGCCGGGGCCTGGAGCACCGCGCGACGGTGCTGTTCGACCGGGCCGGGGGAACCGTCGTGCCGTGGCTGGTGCTGATCGACGTCGACCACTTCAAGGACATCAACGACCGCGCGGGACACGCCGCGGGCGATCGGACGCTGCAGGAGATGAGCAGGCTGCTGCGGCGCGAATGCCGCGATCAGGACCTGGTGTGCAGGTGGTCGGGTGACGAGTTCGTCGTGCTGGCCGTCGACAGCCGCGCGGCGGGCTGCCCACCGGCAGGTGCGGCCGCGGCGGAACGGATCCGGCGCCGCGTCGGCGAACACGACTGGCGCGGTGTTCTCGGCGACAGCGCGGCCGGTGCGGAGGTGACCGTGAGCATCGGCGTGGCTTCCGCGGCAGGCGCGCTGCCAGACCTCGTGCAAGCTGCCGACAACGCGCTGTACCGGGCGAAGCGGGAAGGCCGGAACCGCATCGGCACCGCCGCGCGATCCGCGGGCTGACGCCGCGGTTTGCCGCCCTCGGCGGCGTGGGTAGCGTCGGCGCGGAACCTGCGGGAAGGAGGTCCGGGCCGTGTCCGCAACCCCGACGATCGCGCTGCCCTCCGGCGAGGTGATCCCGGCGCTGGGCCAGGGCACCTGGGGCTGGGCCGAGCGCCCCGAGCGCCGCGAAGGCGAGATCGATGCGCTGCACGCCGGAATCGACCTGGGCATGACGCTGGTCGACACCGCGGAGATGTACGGCGACGGCGCGGCCGAGGAACTGCTCGGTTCGGCACTCGGCGGCCGCCGCGACGAGGTCTTCCTCGTCGACAAGGTGCTGCCGCAGCACGCCACGAAGCAGGGCGTGATCGACGCCTGCGAGCGGAGCCTGCGGCGGCTGCGAACCGACCGCATCGACCTGTACCTGCTGCACTGGCGCGGCCGGACACCGCTGGAAGAAACGCTGGAGGCGTTCGCCGAGCTGGTGCGGTCCGGCCGGATCCGGTATTGGGGCGTGAGCAACTTCGACCCCGAGGACATGTCCGAGCTCGCCCGCACCCGCGGCGGCGAAGGCGTCGGCACCGACCAGGTGCTCTACAACCTCACCCGCCGCGGCGTCGAGTACGACCTGCTGCCGTGGTGCAGGCAGCGCGAGTTGCCGGTGATGGCCTACTCCCCGATCGAACAGGGCCGGATGCTGGATTCGCCCGCGCTGCGGCAGGTGGCCGAGCGCCACGACGCGAGCCCCGCGCAGATCGGGCTGGCCTGGCTGCTGCGCAACGAGGGCGTCTGCGCCATCCCACGCGCGAGCAGCCGGGCGCACGTGCAGGAGAACCACGCGGCGCTGCGGTTGCGGCTGTCCGAACAGGACTTCGCCGAACTCGACGAGGCGTTCCCGCCGCCGACGAGCCCGCAGCCGCTCGAAGTGCTCTGAGAACCCGAACCGGCTCTCCGCGACGGGTTTGCACCACCCGGCGCTGGGGAATGTTCGCGCGGAAAGCACTCGCCGATCAGTACCGGCGAGGCGACGACCGAACTTGAACGAGGACTCCAACATGGCCAACACCAACCGGGTACTGATCATCGTCACGAGCGTCGGCGAGTACGAGAAGGCCGGATTCCGCACCGGGCTGTGGCTCGGCGAGCTGACCCACTTCTACGACGTGGTCGAACAGGCCGGATACGAACCCGTCATCGCCAGCATCGCGGGCGGACATGTGCCCATCGACCCGGAAAGCCTGTCCCACGACGTGCTCGGCGAGCTGGGCACCGACCGGCGCTACGCCGACCGGCAGTTCATGGACCAGCTGCGCGAGACCAGGTCCGTGGCCGAGGTCGACCCGGCCCACTACGACGCGATCTACCTCACCGGCGGCCACGGCGTGATGTTCGACTTCGCCCAGAGCGACCGGCTGGCCGGGCTGCTGCGGGAGTTCCACGAGTCCGGCAAGGTCGTCTCCGCGGTCTGCCACGGCCCGTGCGGGCTGCTCGGCGCGCAGCTTTCCGACGGGCGGTACCTGGTCGACGGCAAGGACGTCACCGGCTTCTCATGGCCGGAGGAAGAACTGGCGCAACGCGACCGGGCCGTGCCCTACAGCCTGCAGGACGAGCTCAAGCAGCGGGGCGCCGAGTATTCGACGGCCGAGCAGCCCTTCGCCACGTACGTTCGCGAGGACGACCGGTTGATCACCGGCCAGAACCCCGGTAGCGCCAAGGCCGTCGCCGAGGCAGTGGTCGCCAAGCTGCGCTGACCGCGGTCGCATCGGCGCCGCGCGAGTTAGTCGATCCCCGCCGCGGGACACCCTCGGCACGGGAGCGGCCGTGCTGCCCGGCCGCCGCCGGAAGGAGGGGGATGGGCGGGTTCAGCGAACGCCGGCGACGCTTCCGGCGGTGCGGGGTGCGTCCGTGA
>NZ_JAFRFW010000682.1:0-10290 GCF_017434145.1 Saccharopolyspora sp.
CCCAGCGCCTGCAAGGTGCGCACCTGCGGGCGGACGACCCGGTCGCGCTCCATGTCGCTGATCGCGCGGGAACTCACCCCGGAACGCGCGGCCAGGTCCTCCTGGGTCAGCCCCGCCGCCTCCCGCAGCGTCTTGAGCAGGTACGGGAATCGGGTGCTCGCGGCCGTTCCGTGCCCGGTACCCGCTATCGCCATCGACCCACCACCATTCCCGGCAGCGCGCCGACGCCGCCCCGCAGACCGGCGCCGGGTGGCGAACCGCGGCGCTGCGGGACCGGCGCCCGGAAAATTTCGAGCGAAACCCGCTGACCATTATCCGGCTCGCGCGGACCCGGGCACAATACTGCGCCAAGGCGCTTTCCCGGACGATCGTTTGCACGCGAACGCCGGTAGCGATGCACCCGAACGGCAGATTCGCGACACTCGAACAGCCGGTTCTCGCAGTACCGACCGGAAGGAACCGCGTCGATTTCTGCGTGCCGAACTTCGTGGCCGAATTCAGCCGCCCCGTGATTGTCTGGCGAAAGCGCCGCGCCGGTCGGGCGGGCGGCGCCACGGGGCGAGGGGGAGGAATGCCGCACCAGTTCCCGGTGCGCGGCTCATGGCTGCGCGTTCCGGAGCACGCCTGCGACGTTGAGCAGTTCCGAGCACTGGGTGGCCTGCTGCCCGGTAGCCGGTGTGCCGGGCCGCGCGCAGGTGACCGCGGCGGTGATCCGCTCCCCGGCGGAAACCTGGATCGGCGTGACCCAGTGGTAGTCCTGGTTCCGGAAGGTTTCCAGCGCTATTCGGGTGATCAGCCGATCGCCGAAGGAGATCGTGAGCACTCCTTCATCGCCCTGGTTGTTCGCCACCACCAGATCCGTGGCGAAGAACACCTTCCCTTCCGGAACCGTCCAGGTCCCGGCCGCGTTGTCGGCGCCATCGGTCACCACGGGCAGCGTGACGGATTCTTGACCGCCGCCGGGCGTGGTGTTCAGCGCATCCCCTTCACCCGGTTGCTTGGGCGGGGTCTCCGGCTGCGGCTTCGGCGGCTCCGGCTGCGGTTCCTCCGGCTGCCCGCCGGGCGGCACGAGTTCGCCCGCCGCGGCCATTTCCCGGGCTTGTTCCTCGGCCGCTTCCTTCGCCGATCGCTGCACCTGGGGGCGTACCAGTGTGAACCACAGCAGCAGCAGGGCCAGCAGCAGCGCCAGCAGGGCCAGCAGCCACTTCGGGAAGATCGGGATCTGGTGCAGCTCGCCGTCGAACTGCTCCGGCGGCGCGAGTTCGTGCTCGCTCACCTCACCGGCATCCGGTGCGGCGGTGACCGTGAACGGCTTGCTCGGCGGTTTCCCGAACCAGTGCAACTTGCGCGCCCGCGCGCGCAGCCGCACCTCCCGCTGCTCGCCCGGTTCCAGCGCCGGTTGCTGCTCGTCGAGCCGGAACTTCAGCTCCTCGGCCGGATCCGCGGGTTCCAGCCCTACCGCGAGCGGGGTGTTGCCCTGGTTGTGCAGCACCACCCAGAAGCGTCCGCTGCGCCAGCCCCGGCGGCGCTGCGGGGCCAGCCAACCGCGCAGCATCTGGAACGGTCCGATGTGGACGGTTCCTTCGGGGACCGTGACCAGCTCCGGGCGCTCCACCGGCAGCACCCGCACGGCCAGCGGCACTTCCCCGGCCGGAACCTCCGGGGACCGCGGCGGCCGCAGCCGCAGCGTCACCGTGCCGCGCGTTCCCGGATAAAGCGAGAGCCGTGCGGGTTCGACCACGGTCCACGACGCGCACTCGCCGACCACCTCGAACTCGTACGCCTCGACGATGTCGGTGTCGTTGCGCACCGCAAGGACGGCGGTCGCCTCCCCGCCGGGGGCCACGGCGATCGTCGTGCTCTCCAGCTCCGCTGATGTGCTCACCCGAGAGAAGTTAAGCCGCCACGCACTCCGGACGGCAGGTCCGCGAGGGCAGCACCGGGGCAACACCACTGCCCGCATCGACGTTCCCACGCTGCACCCGAGCGCGGTGCCAGACCAGATTGGAGTGCGGATGACCACGAGAGTGCCGGTCGCGGTGCACGCCGCCGACGAGTTGTTGCAGGCGGGAACCATCGCGCTGCTGCGCCCCCGGCCGGAAGTGCGGCTGCTCGGCGAGGACGAGACCGACCAGGCCGCGGTGGCGCTGGCGGTGGTGGACCGGCTCGACGAGCAGGCCGTGCGGCTGCTGCGCCAGTTGCAGCGCGGCTCGCCCGCGCGCACCGGCCTGGTGATCGGCGAGTTCGGGCACAACGCGCTGCGGCTGACCATCGAGTGCGGAGTGGGCGCGGTGCTGCGCCGCGCCGAAGCCGACCAGGACCGGCTGGTGTCGTTGGTGCTCGCGCTGATCCGCGGCGAGGGCGTGCTGCCCGGGGACATGCTGGGCCGGTTGCTCGACCACGTGGGGCAGTTGCAGCGCAACGCGGGCGAATCGGGCGGGTTGAGCCTGTCCGCGCTGACCGCGCGGGAGGTCGAGGTGCTGCGGCTGGTCTCCGAAGGCTTCGACACCGGCGAGATCGCGGTGAAGATGTCCTACTCGGAGCGCACGGTCAAGAACGTGCTGCACGAGATCACCACCCGGTTGCAGCTGCGCAACCGCGCGCACGCCGTCGGATACGTGATGCGGCACGGGCTCATCTGAGGCCTCCAACGGGGCTTCGCCACCGCTGAACGGACGGTTCGCCCGATCTGTTGGGACCGTCGGCCCGTCCGCTCCGGCGAGCACCCGGATCAAGCGGCGTCGGTGCTGCCCGGCGTCCGACCGTGACGGCGACGAACAAGGGCGCATGTCGGCGTTGGAGGATCCTTTACGGCAACTCGCGACCGCCGTTGACAAGCTCGACGCGGGAAACGAGCGGATCGGCGCGCCGTTCGCCGCCTGCGAAGAGGCTCAGCTGTTGCCGAACTTTTCTGCATCTGCATCAAGGCGCCGCGTTCGGCGGCGCGCGGGCGGGAGCTTTTCCGGCGCTTGCGCTCCACCGCTGGGGCGGTGTTCTCGCGCCGGAGCTCCCGCCAGCTGTCGGTGGTTAGTTGTTGACCAGTTCCGCGAAGAGATCGCGGATGCGCTGGTCGATGTTGTCGCGAATGGTGCGGACCTCTTCGATGGATTTGCCTGCCGGGTCGGTGAGGCGCCAGTCGAGGTAGCGCTTGCCGGGGAAGACGGGGCAGGCGTCGCCACAGCCCATGGTGATTACGACATCAGCCGCCTCGACGGCTCCGGTGGTGAGCCTTTTCGGCGCCTCGTGGGCGAGGTCGATGCCGAGCTCGAGCATGACCTCATGCACAGCGGGATTGATGCTCGCGGCCGGCGCCGATCCCGCCGACCTGACGGTCACCCTGCCCTGCGCATGGTGCTGCAACAGAGCGGCGGCCATCTGGGATCGGCCCGCGTTGTGCACGCAGACGAACAGAACTTCCGGCGGGTCGGTCACGGTATCTCCGTTGGGTTTCATCGGGCGGACGACGCTTCCTGCACTGGCTCAGGGGTGCTGAACCAGCGGCGTGCGGCTAGCGAGACGTAGACCAGGGCGACGAGCACGGGGACCTCGATGAGAGGCCCGACGACCCCGGCGAGTGCCTGGCCGCTGGTGACGCCGAACGTGGCGATCGCTACGGCGATGGCGAGTTCGAAGTTGTTGCCCGCCGCGGTGAACGACAGCGTGGCGGAACGCTCGTAGCTCAGGCCGATCAGCTTGCCCAGTGCGAAAGATCCGGCCCACATCAGGGCGAAGTACGCCAGCAGCGGCAGGGCGATGCGGGCGACATCGAGGGGACGGCTGGTGATCTGGTCGCCTTGCAGGGCGAAGAGGATCACGATGGTGAACAGCAGTCCGTAGAGCGCGGCCGGGCCGATCTTCGGCAGGAAACGGGCTTCGTACCAGTCGCGGCCCTTGGCGCGTTCGCCGAACTTGCGCGTGAGGTATCCCGCCACGAGCGGGATGCCGAGGAAGATCAGAACGGACTTCGCGATCGCCCAGGCCGAGACGTCCAGGCCGACCGTGGCCAGGCCGAGCCAGCCGGGTAGCACGCTCAGGTAGAACCAGCCGAGTCCGGCGAAGGCGATGACCTGGAACACCGAGTTCAGCGCCACCAGTACGGCGGCGGCCTCCCGATCACCGCAGGCTAGGTCGTTCCAGATGATGACCATCGCGATGCACCGGGCGAGTCCGACGATGATCAATCCGGTGCGGTACTCCGGCAGGTCCGGCAGCAACGTCCAGGCCAGCGCGAACATCAGCGCCGGGCCGAGCACCCAGTTCAGCAGCAGGGACGAGACCATGAGCCGCTTGTCGCCGGTGACCGTATCCAGCCGGTCGTAGCGGACCTTGGCCAGCACGGGATACATCATCACCAGCAGCCCGACCGCGATCGGCAGCGAGATCCCGTCCAGCTGCACCGCATCCAATGCCGAGCCAAGCCCCGGTATCCACCGTCCGGCCAGCAGCCCGAGGAGCATCGCCGCGCCGATCCACACCGGCAGGAAACGGTCCAGAGTGGACAGCTTCGCCGCAACGGCCTGTTCGCTGCGCGGGCGCTGTGCTGTGCCGGTCATCGCGAAACCACCGGGACTTCTCCGGCGGGGACGAGCGCGTCCGAGACCAGCCGCAGCGTCTCGGGCCGCACCCGGTAGTAGACCCAGGTACCTCGCCGTTCTCCGTCGATCACTCCGGATTCGCGCAAGATCTTCAGGTGGTGCGAGATCGTCGGACCGGACAGCTCGAACGCCCCGGTCAGATCGCACACGCACGCCTCACCGCCCGCGTGCGAAGCGATCAGCGACAGCAACCGCAACCGCACCGGCTCACCGATCGCCTTGAACACCCGCGCGAGCGCACCCGCTTGCTCGGCATCCAGCGGTTCCCGCAGCACCGGCGAACAGCACAGCTCCGCCTCATCACCCGGCAACTCTTGCTTCGACATGCTTCTATCTTGACGTCCATCGAACCAAGGAGCAAGCTTGTCGCAGGGCTTGATTAGATGCACGTCTAAACAGGGAGAGGTCATGTCACGGATGCAGCTCGCCTTGCGGGTCGGCGATCTCGAAGGCTCCATCGCGTTCTACTCGAAGCTGTTCGGCACCGAACCGGCCAAGCTCCGGCCCGGCTACGCCAACTTCGCCCTCACCGAGCCGCCGCTGAAACTCGTCCTGCTCGAAGGCGAAGCCGGTCAGGACACCCTCATGGATCACCTCGGTGTCGAGGTCGACAGCACTGCGCAAGTCACCGCCGCTACCGAACGACTCAGCGCCCTCGGTCTGTTCACCGACGTCGAGGCCGACACCACCTGCTGCTACGCCCGTCAGGACAAGGTGTGGGTGCACGGCCCCGGCCAAGAGCCGTGGGAGGTCTACGTCGTCACAGGCGACTCCGCCACCTTCGGTTCCGACACGACGCACACCCAAACGCAGTGCTGCGCCGAGGAGAGCAACACGGCATCAGCCAACCCGTAACCCCCCACCGAATACTCTGGGGCGCTCGCCGCCCCACGAGGGCTGTCAGGGCTGCGCCCGGTCGACGGGATGAGGACGCCGAGCAGGTCAGAGCAGCCACGAACGACATAGCCACACGTCAGCGAACCCCGCTAAGAAGAACAGGCCGTCCACTCCGCTCGGCGGGAGGGCGCGCGCCGGTTGCCCGAAAGTCCCGGGCGGGTTTCCCGGTGTGCTGCCTGCCGGCTACTGCTGCGCGCGGGCCCGCGCGGGTGAGCATTCGCAGGGCAGCTACACCCGGAGGTGGTCCGTGATCGGCAGTGCGCGCCCGGCTCGCAGCAACACCGCGCTGGCCGGCGTTCTCATCGTGCTGTGCGGGCTCATCTGGCTGCCCTCGGCTTCGGCGCCGCCCGCGCAGGCGCAGCAGCCGCCGCAGGATCCGCCGCCCAGCCGCATCGCGTTCTCCGGGACCCAGCACCGCAGCATCGGGGCCACCAACGGTCTTCCGGGCTCGGGCACGCAGCCGTTGCTCTCCGAGACTCCGCAGCACTTCGACCAGGATCCCGCCGCCCGCGACGGTGTCGTGGTGTTCACCAGCCTGCGCGACGAACGCACTCCGCAGGTGTACCTGCGCGAGCGGAACGGCGACGTCCGCAAGCTCACCGAGGGGCAGGACGCGGCTCATCCGCAGCTGTCGCCGGACCTGCAGTGGGTCGCGTTCGATTCCGCCGACGGCGGTCAGCGCGACGATTGGCTGGTGCGCGCGGACGGCACCGGCGCGCACCGGCTCGCCGACACCGGCTCGAACGAGACGTTCCCGTCGTTTTCCCCTGATGGCGCGAAAATCGCCTACTCGTCCGACTCGGGCCAGCGGTGGCAGATCTACCAGCGCCCGGCGGGCGGCGGCGCCCAGCAGCAGGTGACCGACGTGACCTCCGGCGGCGCGGTGCAGCCCGCGTGGAATCCGGTGGACGAGGACCGGATCGCCTACACCTTCGACGGGGACGGCGACCTCGGCGACAACGCCGACCAGCGGGTTTACCTGCTCGACGGGCTCAACCAGGTCCCGCTGCTGGGAGACGAGTGCCAGTGCTGGCAGAGCCGCCGCCCCGCGTGGCTGCCCAGCGGCGAGCAGGTCATCTTCATGAGCCACCAGAACCAGCAGGGCGCGGTCACCGATCTGGACCGGGTCTACCGCGTGCCGGCGACTCCGCCGGTGACCTCCCCGCCGGAGCTGCTGCTGGACGAGGACCGGCTGGCGGACTCGCCGACGTGGCTGAACGGCCGGCTGGTCGTCTCGCGCACCACGGGCGAAACCCGCTACACCGCGCGGTTGCAGGACATCCGCAGGGACGGCAGCGACCCGCGGGACCTGAACATGTCGGTGCTGACCGAGGACCCGGAGGCGGCCACCAACGACATCCGGCTGTTCGAGCCGCGCGAAGGCTACGACCCGTGGACGCAGCGGCAGAGCTACTCCCCCGACGGCACCCAGCTCGCGGTGAGCCGCTTCGAGACCATCGACGGGCAGCGGGTCCAGCGCATCTGGCTGATGAACGCGGACGGCACCAACCAGCACAGGCTGCCGATCGAAGACCGTGAGACGGCGGACTGGGAAACCGACGCGGTCTGGTCCCCGGACGGCAACACGCTCGCGATCGCCCGCAGATGCCCCGGCGGCAGACCCGAAACGCCCCGCTCCCGCAGCCGCATCGTGCTCGTCGACGTCGACTCCGGGCAGGTCACCGGTCGGCTGGCGACCAGCAACGCCGATGACGACGACACCCAGCCCGCCTTCTCGCCGGACGGGACCCAGTTGGCGTTCAGCCGCGGCCGGTCCGCCGACGTCCCGGACGACCAGCGCCGCAACCGGATCTGGACGGCTCCGATAGGCGCGTTGGGCGATGTGGGCCGCCAGACCGACATCAGCGGGAAGGTCTGCAACTGCGACGTGGTCGACGACAGCCCGGCGTTCTCCCCGGACGGCAAGAGCATCGCGTTCAACCGCGAGCGGGACGGGCTGCTGCAGGTGCCGCTGACCGGCGACGGCTGCACGGTGCTGCTGCCGCGCAACCAGCAGAGCTGCCTGGCCAGCGACGAGCCGGTCGCCGGGGACGGCGGGCCGTTCCAGCCGCGGGACATCAGCTGGTCGCCGGACGGCAAGCAGATGGTGCTGTCGCAGCGAGCCACCAGCAATCCCGCCGAGCCCGAGTTCTCCTCGATCCTCGACGTCGCCACCAGGCGGCTGACGCCGATCACGGATCGGCTGCCGGGGCGGCAGAAGGAGTCGACTTGGCAGGCCACGGTGGACCTGACCATCGACGCGCCGGAAACCGCCGACGACGTGCCGGTGGACGGGACGCGGCAGATCACCGCGACGGTCACCAACCGCGGCCCCGCGACCTCGCCCGGCACGGTGGTCGACGTGGACGTGCCGCCGGGATTGCGGCTGGACCGGCTGCGCGCCCCTTCCGGTGAGTGCGACGCCGCTCGGTGCGACTTGGGGGTGCTCGAAGCCGGGCAGTCGATGCAGGTGATCGCGGAGCTGACCGGGGTGACACCGGGGCCGCAACAGGTCGGCTGGAGCACCTCCGGTGCCCTGCGCGACACCAACAGCTCGGACAACACCGCGAACACCGCCGTGCTGGTGACTCCGCTGGCTCCACCGCCACCACCGCCGCCTCCTCCGCCGCCGCCACCGGTGGCCGGACCCGGTGTCGCAGTCCGCGCCGACCCGAATCCGTCCTATGTGGGCGGTCGTACCGACGTGACGTTCACGGTGCGCAACACCGGCGAGGGCGTGGCCACCGGCCTCCGGCTCGACCTCGCGCTGCCACCGGGTGTGCCGGTGAGCGCGGTGCCACCCGGCTGCACCGCAACCCGATGCCTGCTGCCGGACCTGCCGCCGGGCGGAGTGCTGACCGAAGTCGTCGTGCTGGTGCCGAACGCGGCGCTCGAAGCGCCGATCTCGGCGACCTTGCGCACCACCGGCAGCGACAACACCGACGCGGACAACTTCGCCACCACCCCGTACCGCGTGCTGCAGCCGCGGATCGTCGCGGTGCCGGAGGTGGGTGAGCCCGGATTCGTGACCTCGGTGCGCGGTTTCGACTTCCCGCCGGGAACACCGGTGCGGCTGCGCTGGGACCCGGGCATCACCGCAGCGGCGGTGCCCGCCATTCCGGCCGCGGACGGGCGGTTCATCGCGCAGCTGCTGGTGCTGCCGAAGGACGAACTGGGCCCCCGCACGATCACTGCCTCCGGGCCGGGATTCGGGCCGGTCACGGCACGGTTCCTGGTGGTGAAGCCGTCCGTCGCACCGCCACTGATGCTCGGCCCCCGCTGACCGGGGCCACCACCGCGAAAGGACCTGCGTGATCCACGAAACCGACGAGGGAGTACGGCTGCTGCTGGCCGAGGAGGGCGTTCCGGGCGCGGGCGTGGAGCTCGCGTTCGACCCGCCCACCACGGACTGGGCGGCCAAGCGCAACTCCCCGACGGTCAGCGTGTTCCTCTACGACATCCGCGAGGACGCCGCGCTGCGCAGCACCGGCGCGGTCGAGCAGCGCGACGAGGACGGCGTGGTCGTCGGCTGGCTCGGCGCCCCGCACTGGTTCCAGCTCAGCTACCTGGTGACCGCGTGGACGAACCGCCCGCAGGACGAGCACCGGTTGCTCTCGGCGGTGCTGCGCGGGCTGATCAAGCACGAGTCGTTCGCCGAGCGGTGGCTCACCGGAACGCTGGCCGAACTGGGGCTGACGGTGCGGATGCAGGCGGGCGGGGACATGCCGGAGGGCCGGTCGGTGACCGACGTGTGGTCGGCGCTGGGCGGCGCGCTCAAGCCGTCGATCAACCTGCGGATCACCGCGCCGCTGGCGGGCGAACGGCTGCCCGCCGGGCCGCCGGTCACCGAGGGCATGCTGCTGCGGTCGGAGTCCGCGGTCACCGAGCAGGCGCAGGACACACCTCGGCACCTGCGCTACGAGGGGACGAACGTGGACGAGGGCGACGGGCTCGCCGCATCCAGGCAGCGTCCGGATCCGCGGCACCCGGAGGCGCGGCGGCGGCACCGGAGTCCGCGGCGATGAGCGGCGCCGATCTGCGCCACCTCTGGGCGCGGCTGCGCGGAGTGGAAAACCGCGTCCGGGTGGCAGTGGCGAAGCGGCGAGCCACCGATCCGGCGCCGGACGATCCCTATCGCGGGTTGTACCTGACCGACGAGCTCGTCGAGCGGATCCTGGACTCGCCATCCGCAGCTTGGTCCGGTGCTCTTCCGGCCGGCGATTCCTGGGCGGATGAAGGGGAAACGGCCCCGGAACCCGACGACCGGCTGCGGCTGCCACGGCTGGCCGCGGATTTCGAGCTGACCGAACTCGACGTGGAACTGCTGCTGGTGGCGCTGGCGCCGGAAGTGGACCCGCGGTTCGAGCGGTTCTACGGCTACCTCAACGACGACGTGACGCTGCGGCGCCCCACCACCGGTTTGGCGTTGGAGCTGTGCGGGATGCCGCTGGCCGGTGACGGGCGATTCCGGCTCGCCGAGGGAGCGCCGCTGAGTTCGTTGCTGGAAGTGGCCGAGCCGGAGCGGCCGTGGGCCACGCGGACCTTGCGGGTGCCCGACCGCGTGGTGGCGCACCTGCTCGGTTCCGATGCGCCGCCCCCTGCGCTGGCCGAGCTGGTGCGGGAGGCACCGGCGCCGCGGTCGGCCACGGCTCCGGCGAAGCGGCTCGCGGGCGGCCTGGACGCCGGTATCCGGCTGGTCCACCTGCGCAGCGCGGACGGCTCGGCGGCGCAGGTAGCGGTGGAATCCTTGGCAGCAGGCGGTTTCGGCGCTCTCGTGCTGCAACCGCAGGCGCTCACC
>NZ_JAFRFW010000683.1:0-4714 GCF_017434145.1 Saccharopolyspora sp.
CGAGTCCGCCGACGACGACCGGCGGGTATTCCCAGGACAGCATCAGCACGCGCATGAGGTGAGATTCCTTCCGGCAGCTCCCGGAACAGGACGTTTGCACGCCGGGCCCCGCCGCGCATGATCACTCGATCCGCGCGGGCACTACCGCAACGAGCGTGCGTCGAGGTGCCCGAAGATCCCGTCCTGCGACCGGAGCCCGCGAGCGAACCCGGCCGCTTCGGCGTGCGCACCGCGCTCCACCAGATCGACGAGCCGGTGCGCCCGTGCCGCGTGCAGCCGCGCGCGCCCGCGCGCGTAATCCGCACCGGTCTCGTGGCTGATCATGAACGCCCAGTCGCTTGCCAGCGCCAGCAGCACCTCGCGCAACAACTGGTCCCGCACCGGATCGCGCGCTGCTGAGCCGGGAACGCGCCGCAGGTGCCGCAACGCCCGTTCCTGCAGCGCCCGGTTCGCCTCGGCGATGTCGGAGACCGCGTCGCCGCACCACGTCCGCCAGTCGTTGCCCACGCCCCACGAGGTTTCCGGCAACTGCACCGGCGCACCGACGTGACCGGCTTGCACGGCCCCGCGCAGCGTCGTCACGCGCACTCCCGCCGCAGGCAACGCGCGCAGCACCTTCTCCAGCCATGACGGACCCTCGAACCACCAGTGCCCGAACAGCTCGGTGTCGAAGGCCGCCACGACCAGCCCGCCGCGCTGCGCCAACCGGTTCGTGACCGCTGAGACGAACTCGCGAGCGTGGCCGTCGACCGCCGCGGCGGCTCGCGCCGGGTCGTACGGCTCCTTGTCCCCGGGATCCACGTCGCGCCCGGTGATCCGCGCCGGTTTGAGCCCCACGGCGTGGTCGAACGTGTGGAAGTCGCGATAGTCGGAATGCGCCGGATAGCCGGTGGCCGACCAAACCTCCTCGCTGAGCGCGACGTCGCGGCCGAAGCACAGCACATCGCCGCCGACCGGGTGCGCCACCGAAACATCTCCCAGCGCGCCGCCGTCCACCAGGAATCGCCGCACCCCGGCCGCCGCGTACTCCCGCTCCATTCCGGGCCGGTGCGCGCATTCCGGCGCCCAGATTCCGTCCGGCCGCACGCCCCATCGCAGTTCTGCGTCGTTCAGTCCGATCTGCAGCGCGAAATCCCGCATTTCCGGTTCGAGCATTGGCTGGAAGGGATGCGTGGCGGGACCACCGAGCAGTTCGACCGTCCCGGACTCGATCAGCGGCCGCAGCACCGGCGAAGCGCCGTGCCGCCACCGCGTCCCGAACTCGGCCAGCCGCTCACCCGCGGCGCGGTGCTCGGCCGCGGCCAGTTCCCGCAGCACCGGGTCGCCGCGCCAGCGCGCCGCCGCTTCGTGGCTGCGCAGCCGCCAATTCCCCAGCCAGTGGTGGAAGGACCGCAGGCAGCGCGGATCGTCCAGCCCCGCGGCCAGCGACGGTGTGATCCCCAGCGTGAGCACGTCCCGGCGGCCTTCGGCGGCGAAGCGCTCCAGCATCCCCGCCAGCGGCAGGTAGCAGTGCGCCCACGCCTGGTGCAGCCATTCCTCTCCGACCGGCCAGCTGCCATGCCCGGCGAGCCACGGCAGATGGCTGTGCAACACCAGGCAGAACGCGCCGATCGGTTCGGTCACGCGGCGACACTACGACCGCCGCAGCAGCGCCGCCGCGAGCGACCGGCGAGTGCGTTCACACCACCGGCGAGACCGTGAGGCCGAGCGCGCCAGGTCCGGCGTGCGCGCCGATGATCGCGCTGGTCTCGGCGATCACGACCCGCCGCGCCTGCGGTACCGCGGCGCGCAACTGCTCGGCCACCTCGTTGGCGCGGTCGGCGTACTGGAAGTGCTCGATGCCGATGTCGACCGGCCCGTTCCCGGCGCGCTGCGCGGCCTGCCGCACGGCCTTCTTCAGCGCCCGGTCCGGGCCGCGGCCCTTGACCATCGGTTCCAGGACGCCTTCCCGCAGCACCAGCACCGGTTTGATCGACAGGGCGCTGCCCAGCAGCGCTTGCGCCCGGCCGACGCGCCCGCTGCGGCGCAGGTACTCCAAGGTGTCCACGTAGATCATCTGCGTGGTGCTGCGCAGCCGCCGGTCCAGCACCGAGAGCACGCCCTGGGTACCCGCCCCGGCCGCCGCGGCTTCGGCGGCGGCGATCACCGGGTAACCGATTCCCAGCCCGCACAGCCGGGAGTCCACCACGTACACCGGCAGGTTGATCTCGGCGGCGGCGCTGCGCGCGGAGTCGCAGGTCTGCGAGAGACCTTCGGAGATGTGCACCGACACGATCGACTCGACGCCCGCCGAGACCGCGTCGGTGTAGTTCCAGAAGAAGGCGGGCGGCGGGGGAGGGCTGGTCTCGACCGCGACGCCGTCGCGCATGGCCTGCGCCAGGTCGGGGTGCGGGATTCGGCGTTCGTCGTTCTCCAGCTCGCCGAGCTTCAATTCGAGCTGTACGACGCAGATCCCCAGTTTGTCGGCGACATCGACCGGGATCGAAGCGGTCGAGTCCGTCACGAGGGCGACGCGGTTGTTCATGGCGTGCAGGCTAGTCCCGAGATGTTCGCTTCTGGATGTGGTTTCTGTAGGTGGCGGTACTCACCGCGGTATCGGAGTCGACGGAGTAAGTGAGTACTGTCACGGGATACGCTGGTTGCACCGGGGCTACCGACAAGTAACATCCGGGGTGGTTGGCGTCACTGTGCCACCGACACTGTGACGTGGCAAGGTCGAACTTCCCGGTAACGATGCGCAACCGTCGGCCGGAACCCCGCAAGCACGTATGAGTCGTCGTCAGTCCGCAGGAGGTCGAAGAGGACCCATGAACATCGTCGTCCTGGTGAAGCAGGTGCCCGATACGTGGTCCGAGCGCAAACTCGCTGACTCCGACCACACGCTCGACCGCGAGTCGGCGGACGCCGTGCTGGATGAGATCAACGAACGTGCGGTGGAAGAGGCGCTGCTGATCAAGGAGGCCCAGGGCGGCGAGGTGACCGCCGTGTGCATGGGTCCGGATCGCGCGACCGACGCCATCCGCAAGGCGCTGTCGATGGGTGCGGACAAGGCGATCCACCTGTCCGACGAGGCGCTGCACGGCTCCGACGCGGTGCAGACCGCGAAGGCGCTGGCCAAGGTCATCGGCACCGTCGAGTCGGTGGACCTGGTGATCGCGGGCAACGAGGCCACCGACGGCCGCGTGGGCGCGGTCCCGGCGATGCTGGCCGAGCTGCTGGGGCAGCCGCAGCTGACCTACGCCCGCAAGGTCTCCACCGACGGTTCGACCGTGAGCATCGAGCGCGAGACCGACGCCGGTGTGGTGAGCCTGGAGGCGAACCTGCCCGCGGTCGTGTCGGTCACCGAGAAGATCAACGAGCCGCGCTACCCCTCGTTCAAGGGCATCATGGCGGCCAAGAAGAAGCCGGTCTCCGCGCTGACGCTGGCCGACGCGGGCATCGACCCGTCCGAGGTCGGGCTGGCCAACGCCGGTTCGCAGGTGACCGAGTCCGCGCCGAAGCCGCCGAAGGAAGCCGGTCAGCGCGTCAACGACGAGGGCGACGGCGGCACCAAGATCGTCGAGTTCCTGGCCGCCGAGAAGCTCGTCTGAGTCCACTGGTTTCGCGAGGAGAGTCAAAGTCATGTCTGAGGTTCTGGTCCTCGTCGACCACGCCGGTGGCGAGGTGAAGAAGGTCACCGCCGAGCTGCTGACCGCGGCGCGGCGTATCGGTGAGCCGTCGGCGGTGGTGGTCGGTGAGCCGGGCACCGCCGACAAGCTCAAGGGCGCGCTGGCGTCGCAGGGCGCGGAGAAGGTCTACGTCGCCGAGTCCGCGGACGCGGGCGGCTACCTGGTGACGCCGTCGGTGGAGGTGCTGGCCTCGCTGGTGGGTTCGGCGTCGCCGGCCGCGGTGCTGGTGCCGGGTTCGGTGGACGGCAAGGAGATCGCCGGGCGGCTCGCGGTCAAGCTCGGCTCCGGTCTGCTGTCCGAGGTCGTCGACATCGACGGCGACGGCGTGGGCAGCCACTCGCTGTTCGGCGGTACCTACAACGCCAAGGCCAAGGTCGCCTCCGGTACGCCGGTGGTCACCGTGCTGCCGGGCAGCGTGGACGCCGAGCCGACCGCCGGTGCCGGTGCGGAGCAGGCCGTCGAGGTGCCCGCGCTGGACGGTTCGAAGAACGCGAAGATCACCGGCACGCAGCCGGTGGAGGCCGGGGACCGGCCCGAGCTGACCGAGGCCAGCGTGGTCGTCTCCGGTGGTCGCGGTGTCGGTTCGGCCGAGTCGTTCGAGGTCGTGGAGACCCTCGCCGACTCGCTGGGTGCCGCGGTTGGCGCCTCGCGCGCGGCGGTGGACTCCGGTTACTACCCGCACCAGTTCCAGGTCGGCCAGACCGGCAAGACCGTGTCGCCGCAGCTGTACATCGCGCTGGGCATCTCGGGTGCGATCCAGCACCGCGCCGGGATGCAGACCTCGAAGACGATCGTGGCGGTCAACAAGGACGCCGAGGCCCCGATCTTCGAGATCGCCGACTACGGCGTCGTCGGCGACCTGTTCAAGGTCGCCCCGCAGCTGACCGAGGAGGTCGGCAAGCGCAAGGGCTGAGCGCTCGAACGCTTCGGCGGGCCGCGTCCATTCGGGCGCGGCCCGCTTTTTCGTCTCAGGGCCGGGCGGCGTGGCCGCGCGGCCCGGGAACGACCAGTTGGGCGGCGGGGGTCACCATGAAGCGTGCGAGCCC
>NZ_JAFRFW010000684.1:0-2380 GCF_017434145.1 Saccharopolyspora sp.
CGCGCTGTGCATCGCGCCGATCCTGTCGGTGCTCTACGCGGCCTACGGGATGGGCAACTCGTTCCCGCGATCCGGCATGGACCCGTCGCAAGCGTTGCAGGCGCCGCAGGCGGCGCTGATGAGTTCCATCGGCGAGGGCGTGTTCGGCGGTGGGCTGCCGTGGGCGATGATCGGTGCGGGCGGCGTGCTCGCCGTGCTGCTGATCGTGGCCGACCAGGTTCTCCAGCGCCGCGAGGTGCCGTTCCGGATGCCGGTGCTCGCCGTCGCCGTCGGATTGTACCTGCCGCTGGAGCTGTCGGTTCCGATCTTCGTGGGCGGCGTGATCGCCCATCTCGTCGCTCGCCGCAAGCGTGGCGCGGACAACGGTCCGGGAGTCCTGTTCGCCTCCGGGCTGATCACCGGTGAGGCGCTGGTGGGCATCGTGCTCGCCATTCCGTTCGCCATCGCGCAGAGTTCGGACGTGTTCGCGATCGCGCCGTCGGCGCTCGGGATGTCCGAGGGTGCGTTCACCGTTCTCACGAACACGTTGGGGATCGCGGCGTTCCTGTTCTTCGTGGTGTGGCTGTACCGCACCGCGCGCAAGGAGGAATAGCCCGCGGGCCCGGCAGAAACCCGCTGTCCATTGAGGACTCGTAGCCCGTGCGCCGGGCTCAGCCCGGCAGGAGTCGCGCGCTGGGCACGGTGAGCTTGCGGTCGATACCGATTGCCCTTCGGGCCGCATTGCGGGGGTGCGAGCGCGGTGCGGTGTTCACCGGTCTGGGCGGGTGGCGCGGCCGAGGAGCGCAGCGAGCCTGTCCAGCGGCGGGCTGTGCTCGGGGACCGGTTGTGGTGGCGCGAACGGGCTCTGGTCCGGCGGGACGTCAGCGAGCTTGTCGCGAGTGAACTCCAGTTGCCGTTCCACGACGGCGTCGGGAAACCGCGGCTGCTGATCCGTCGCCTGCGCAAGATCCCAACCGTGCGCGAGTTCCTCGACGGCACGCAGGTGTACGGCGGCGAAACCGGGCACCCGACCGACCGGGACGTGGAAGTCCTGCTCAAGCACGCCGGGCTGACCGAACGCGAGCAGCAGGCCCTCGGCGGCGGCCCGGTAGGAGGCCGCGGGGTCGTCGCTGAGCAGGTCGGCTGCCGCAGGGTCCAAGGCACCAGGCGCAACGGTCGCCTCACCGCGCAGGATGCCGGTGAACAAGCGGTGCCCGAGGACCATGTGGTTGACCAAGTCGCGGACCTCCCACTCCGGGCAGGGCGTGGGGTTGTTCCACTCGCCCGGTCCGACGCCGTCGATCAGGTCGGCGACGGTGCCGAGGACGGCTCTGAGGTCTTCGACGGGCACCGCTGTCATCAGAGTCCCTCCACAAGGGCCGGTGAGTTGGCCGAACGGTACCGGAACGTCCGCGTGCGTCGGGCGCAGCCGCCGCGCGATCACGGGCCGAATCGGATCGCCCACCGTCGGCACTACCCGGCGCAGTTCGCATTCGGGACATGGGACAGTGGTCGGCATGAAGCCGATGTCCAAAGTGGCCCGGAAGCTCGGCAGGCAACCGTGGTTCGCCGCGCTGGGGAAGAAGCTGGTGCCGCTCGACCTCGCGATGCAGCAGCGCACCGGCGGGCGGGTCAGCCTGGCGAAGCTGGCGGGGCAGTCGTCGCTGGTGCTGAGCACCACCGGCCGCCGCAGCGGGAAGGTCCGGCAGGTGCCGCTGCAGTACGTGCCGCACGGCGACGAGTTCGTGCTGATCGGCTCGAACTGGGGCGGCGAGAAGCACCCCGGCTGGTCGGCGAACCTGCTGGCGAATCCGGAGGCGAGCGTGCGCGTGGACACGCGGGAAATCCCGGTGCGCGCCAGGCTGATCACCGGCGCGGAGCGCGAGCGCCTGTGGCGCGGCGTGATCACCGCGGCCTGGCCGGCCTACGACGACTACGCGGCTCGCGCGCCGCACCGCGAGCTGCGGGTGTTCGTGCTCAGCCCGCGCTGACCTTCTTGGCGCCGAGCACGATCGTCCAGCCCAGCTCGCCGCGGTGGCTCAGGTAGTCGTTGCGGAATCGCCGCGAATCGGCCAGCACCGAATCCCGCTCCGGATGCTCCGGGTTGCGCTTCGCCCAGTCGAGCACGTTCTTCCAGTGCTGCGACTCGTAGCGGTCCCAATCGTCGGTGCTGGCCGAGACGAGCCCGGTGACCTCGAAGTCGAGTTCCTCGGCGATGTGCACCAGCTCGGACAGCGAGGGCAACTCGTCGCCGGCGGAGTCGTCCAGCGAATGCAGCTCGCCGATCGCGAGCCTGCCGCCATCGGCCAGCGCGCCCGCCAGCCACTCCAGCGCCTGCCGGTAGCCGCCGAACGCGAAGCTCGCGCCGAGGCAGCTGCCGACCGTGCTCGCGCCCGGCTCC
>NZ_JAFRFW010000685.1:0-2840 GCF_017434145.1 Saccharopolyspora sp.
GATGAGAGCCCAAAGCTGCCAGAACTTCATCCACTCACTGCTAAAACCCTGGAGAATCGTGACACCGAGCAGAAAAATTGGGACGCCCCAGGCGGTCAACTGCAAAGCTCGCCACCGGGACGACTTGAACCAGGCCAGCAAGGGCCCCTCCCCTTCCGGGGCCGCCGGTGCCTTCGACAGGTCGGTCACGCGACCACGATCCTCAGCCTCCGCCGTCTTCTCCTTGAACAGCAGCCCTGGAGCACGAGGCGGCCGTGGTTCACCGGTCTCGCGATCCGGTTTAGGCGGAAGTTCCGCAACAGTTAGGAAAGGCTGTTCCGTCACGAGTTTCCCCGATCACGACATGAGTTCATGATTGCGGTCAGTCTCCTCTGGCAGCGCTGACACCTTCAGTGGCGGCCATGCTCCCGAGGATGCCACCGGCGACACCGCCGATTACCGTTCCCACCCCGGGACAGATGGCAGTACCGAGTGCAGCACCCGCCCAACCACCGGCGGCACCACCGGCCACGTTCGCAGTCGTGTCTTCGGCTGCCTCCACAGGGTCCTTGCCCATCAAGACATCGCCAGCCCCGGACACCACCGACACACCAGTCCCCAGGAACGGAACACCACGCAGGAACTTCGACCCGTACTTGGCGGCCCGGCCGCTGCCGTTGACCAAGTCTCCTGCATTCTTCGAAACGAACCCGCCGATCCCCTCGGAAAGCGCGCCCCCACCGAACTTCCCGGCCGCAGCCCCGCGCCGTACAGCATCTTTGGCGAGCTCGTCGCCCTTGTCCGCCGCGTTCATGGCGATCGTTCGCATGTGCCCATGCATGGTCTCCGCGCGACCTCGCATCACCGTGGCGGCCTTCTCGTAGTCGGCCGCCTTTTCAACGAACTGGTTCGCCGTCTCGAAGGACCCCTTGAGCGTCCCGAGGCCGTGGCCGATCGCGAACATGGTCCACGTCTTCGTCGCCTTCACCGCGGACAGCGGGTCCTCCATGTCCTTCTGCAGGGCATCGTGAGCCTCCTTCTGCCGATCTCGCGCGGCTTCGACGGCGCCCTTGGCCTCCTCGAAAGCTTTGTGCTTGCGCTCGAACTCCTGCCGCCCTTGCTCGATCGCCCTGTCGCCGTGCGGCCCTCCCGGCAGGTTCGGGCTCGCCGGCTCCGGCGGCAGGATCGCGGTCGGTGTGACGATCAGCCGCGCCGCCGTGGCATCCGCTCGGGCGTCGGCCATGCTCCTGCGCACGCCGTCGATCGCGGCGGCAAAAACCAGCAGGGCGCTTTTCACCTTGCCCAGTTGCTCTTCCAGTTCGTCGGCGTCGTCGCCGTGCTCGGACAGCGACCGTCTGCACGAGTCACCGGCGGTGCCCTGCCAGAACGACTCGGAAGCCGAACGCTGCCGGTGCACTGCGTCGCCGACACCGCTGACCCCGGGCTGGAGTCCGCCCACCCAGTCCGCCGCCCGCCGGCAGGATTCCGGCTCGTCGTGCACCTCGGTGTTCAGCTCACCGCTCATGGTCCCCCGCTTTCCTCGCACCCGATGGTCATCGCCGGGCGCCTCCGGTCAATACCCGAGCCCGCTACCCGAACGGCGCAGCTCGTCGGCGGCGTGGTTGTCCACTTCCCCGTAGCTGCCACTGCTCGCGTGGATTTTGTCGGCGGTCTGGTGCACCGCGGCGACCAAGCCGCCGACCGTCTTGGTCAGCTCGGAGAGCGTGTGGCCCACCTTGTCCGCCGAGACCGAGACTTCCGGCATCGGCGGATCGGTCTTGGCGGAACTGTCCAGCTCGGACGTGGAATCGCGCAGTGCACCGGCCATCCCGGTCAGCCGCTCGCGATCGGCCTTGACTTCCTCGGCCATGCCTACCTGCCTTCGTTCGAGGTGTGCCGGAGCCGCTGCGGCAACGGTGTGTCCAGGCAGATCGTGTCCGCACCCGCCTGGCGGCGGGCTTCGCCGAGCAAGCCCGCGGGAATCCGCACCGAAGCCTGGTGCGGGCCGCAACCGGCCTGCACGGCCTCCGGGGACGAGTACGCCATCACGGCCAAGTGCTCCCCCGGCATCGGCTGCAGCTCCAGCTTCGCCTGTTCGTCGCCCGGCTCGAACGGCTGGGAAGCGAGGTGCACCATCGTCCAGTCCTCGGAATCGGGGTCATCCCAGCGGGCTTCCGCATCGGCCGGCCCACCGGCCGTGCCGCGGGCCTCGACGGGCAGCGGCGCATCGAGCAACACCCCGAACCGGAAGGACGCATTCCCGAGCGCGCCACCGGACTTCTCGCTTCCGAGCTCGGCCAGCCGCGCAGCCGGGATCATGATCCACGGCTGGTCGTTGCCGCACCCGGCCAAGAACTCGTCCAGCGAGGAGTAGGCGAGCACCACCTGCTGCCCGGACCACTCGCGCACCTCGAACATGACGTCACCGGCACCGCTTGCCGGATGACAGGCCAAATACAGCCGCTCCGGGAGTTCCGCGGTCTCGTCCGGATCGAACACGGCGGGACGTTTCCGCAGGTCTGTCACTCGGCCCTCCCCCTGATCGCGCTGCCAACGCGGCAAGGTAGCAGAGCACCGCCGCGCTGCGGGCGCTTTCGCGGGGACGCTTCGGGGGAGTCTGGTGCCGACTCGCACGCTCGGTGTCCGATGTGGACACAGCGGGTGTTCCGAACCGCCGCCCTGCAGCTCCGCGCGGTCAGCCGGGCTTGCTCGCCAGCAAGTAGCCCTGCTGCGTTCGCTCCGCTCCCGCGACGGGGTCGCGCAGCAGCCGGGCGTGGACGGGAAGTCCGGCCGCCGCCAGCAGTTCGGCGACGTGCTCGGGCCGGTACCGGACGTAGTCGAGCGAGATCGCGCGGCCGAAC